>JBFOLV010000599.1:0-4944 GCA_040830325.1 Kordiimonas sp.
CTGAGTAGCGTCAGCGATCTTTCTATTAACATCATTAATATCAACTTTAGGCACTTCGCCGGGTTTCGTGCGGATAATGAAGTGCCAGCGTGCCAGCGACTCTTCACTAAGCTTCGCATAATAAACAGAGACCTCACCATTATAAGCAGAGCATAATATATCTGCGACAGCTTGACGGAGACCCGAGTGATAATTATCGCGCGGTACATAGACCAGCGCGGACACAAAACGCTCAAACTGGTCGGCCCTGATAAATGCCTTTGGACGAGGGCGTTCCAACAGCTGCAATACACCCATTGCAGTGTCAAACATCCAATCTTCACTTACCTGAAACAACTCATCCCGAGGGAACGTCTCTAAAATATGAGCAATTACTTTGCCAGCATAGCTGCGTGGCGCAAAGTTGGAACGCTCTTTAATATGCGTCACTTTGTTGCGCATTACCGGGACTTCACCAACCGAGCGGCTGTATGAAAGCGATGTAAATAGACCTACAAAGCGGCGTTCACCAACAACATTACCTTCAGCGTCAAAAATCTTCACGCCTACATAATCCATATGCGCAAAACGGTGCACTGTGGACTTCACATTGGCCTTGGTAATGATAATTGGGTCTGGTTGCTGCAAAAAGTGCCGAATTTCATCTGACATCGGCGTAAAGCCAGACTTATCCCGCAAAACATTCCTGTTTGGGTCCCTCAGTATACCAAGGCTGGAGCCTTCAACTTGCGAAAAGTTAAAGTTTGCAAGGTCACCTTCAAATTTGAATTCTCTGAAACCAAGGAACGTAAAGTGATCTGCCCCAAGCCAGCGAAGTAGCCGAATTGTTTCATCTACTTCTTCCTGATCAATTGGAGGAGGGTTTACCGTAAGGGAGGCAACTGTCTCATCAATTTTGGCAAGCATCGCACGCCAATCAGTAACAGCGGCCCGCACATCACCAAGTGTAGACAACAGAGATGCTTCAATTTCATCCAAGGCCTGTTTATCTGATTGAGCATCAATTTCGATGAACATATAACTTTCGAGTATCGGCTTCTCGCCACTCGCAACCCTTTTGCCCTTTTCATCTCGGTATGTTTCAAGAATTGGGTGATGCATCATATGAATGCGATAATGCTGTGCAACGGCCAAACACCCAGTAATCGAGTCTACCAAAAACGGCATATCATCTGTCGCAATCAAAACCGCGGTGTGCCTAGATGACCAACCATCTTCACCCCGAGGGTTAAGAAGTTTCAGAATAGGTGTACCGGGTTTACGGGTTGCAGACGCCGACCAAATTGCATGAGCTACAGCAAATAACTCTGTATGGTCACGGTCTAGCAAATCATCCGGACATGTTACGGCATAAAATTGATCAAGGAATTCACGGAACTCCGTCTGTTGGCCCTTGGTCAGTTTTTTTGCAGCAATTGCAGCAACCGCGCCCATTACTTCTTCAATTTTTTTATCAGTAGTCACCTAATTAATTCCCTTGGTCATCCGGCATTTTCCTGCCTGGTTATTTTTTAGGGGGGAGTGCCATATTTCGAATAGCTGCATCAAGCGCGGTTTGGCCAACATCGGCCTCTCCCAGCAACTCAACACCACCATCCTCTGTTTGGCGTGCAAGTATCAAACAAAATTCTTTATTAGTCGTTAGCATCTCAGCAGCAACTGTTTGCGCTTGTCGCAAAGTTTCCATCGCTTCTTGATGTCTGTTATATTCCGGGGTACCGGATTGCCCACGTTTGAAAGATCTTTCCTGCTGTACACACCCCTTAATACCGCCAGGTGTATTCGTCAGAAACTCTACCAAGCCTTCGCTGGTTACACCGTTTCGCACAGCAAAAGACAAAGAGGCCGCATACTCAGTCAGGCGTGTTTTGTCGTATGTTTTTCCAAACACCATTTTAAGGGCTGGCGTAAACGGGGCACGTTTTTGCGCCTTCAATCCCGCATCATCAAGCAAAGCCTGATAAGCAGCCGCACTTAAAACAGCTTCTTCATAAAGAGCAAGAGCACTGGCAAGTGCACCGTACAAGCTGATGCGATTACCGCGGTCATTATGTGCAACACCGTCCGCCGCGCGCTGGCCGGCACTGACCAAATCATTCAGTGCTGCACTCTCAACTTCTTCCACAACCTCATTTTGACGGAAATTGGAAATTACCATCACAAAATGAGGAGAGATACCATCATTGGAAAAGGGCAGCATTATGCCACGACAATCTACATGGTCTTCAACAAACTCAAATTCCGCAGCCTTTGCCCGGCCCTGTTCTTCTGAGAATTGGTCAAGCAACGCTTTCGCAAATGTAGAATCCGGAAAATCTTTCAGATAGCCACCAACAGTAATTGGTGCCTTAACAAGCACACTTACCTTTTCACCCAGAAAGCGTACAACGGCGCCATTTTGATTAAACTCTAGGAGCAAGCTGTTGGCTTTGTATGGTGCCAAGTCCTCCGCTCTCAGGTCAGAAAAAAGAGGGTAGTCCTTATCACCTTTTAATTGATGCCAATAATCAAAGGCGCGCAAATGCAAGCGGCGTTCTTCGTCAACAACATCTGTTTTGGCGGAAAAGTCGTCTTGAACACCTCCCTCTGGGAGCGTGTCACTTTCAGGATCTCTACTGGTGTCGTTCATGGTGTCTTAACCAACTTACAAACCAAGTTCCTAACTCATTTATGTCGAATTTATTGCACTGGTAACCGGCCTTAGCAAGAAAGATCGACACATGAGACAACTTTTTTTCATTTCTATCAAAATCCGCCAAATGTAGCCTTCAATTCGATAAAAATATCTGTTTCCTATTTGACGATTTAACGGCCAACTATGTGAACTTAATTTTGAAGCACCTCTCATTATAAAAATTATGGTGCACACCCTCAGATTATATGTACCTTAAGCTATAAACAGTCTTCGCACCGTGCAAATAGCCACACAGCAACATATTGAGCCGATGATAGAAGGCATTAGGGGGATATAATGAAAAGTAACTTGATAAAGACCAGTATTCTAGCAACTAGCTTAAGCGTACTTTGTGCAACAAATAGCTTCGCTGAAACACCGCTTATGCCGGAGGTATCAAAGCGCTACATTAAATTAGTATTAGGTGTTGGGGAACATGAGCCGGGTTATGTAGACGCATACTACGGCCCCGAAGAACTAGCTGCTGAAGCTAAAAACAATAAACAAACGGTTGAACAATTGAAGGCGGAAGCACACACCCTGCTCGCGGCAGTAAAAGAGCACGCGGCTGAGGCCAAAACAGATGCGTCCGCACAACGCTTTTTGTTTCTAGAGAAACAACTCATAGCAATAGAAGCACGCCTCCGTATGCTTTCTGGAGAAAAGTTCAGTTTTGACGAAGAAACACAGCTACTGTTTGATGCAACTGCCCCATCCGTCACCACAGAAGAACTAGAAAGAAAGTATAAGGAACTAGATGGACTGCTAGAAGGCGAGGGCAGCCTTCAGGAACGTATGCTTGCTTTCAAGGCATCCTATATGATCCCAAAAGATAAGCTAAAAGCAGTTTTTGATGCTGCAATTAGCGAATGCCGTACACAAACTATCAAATATATGGACCTGCCTGCCAACGAGAGTTTCACCAAAGAGTTTGTTACCGACAAACCATGGTCCGGTTACAATTGGTATCAAGGCAACGCCAACAGCCTAATTCAGGTGAATACGGATTTACCAAGCCCAATTGACGCTGCCGTAAATCTGGGCTGCCATGAAGGATACCCTGGGCATCATGTATTTAATGCACGCCTGGAAGAAAAATTGGCTGTTGAAAACGGCTGGATCGAGTTCTCTGTTTATCCACTATACAGCCCTCAAAGTTTCCTTGCAGAAGGCACAGCCAGTTACGCTCGCCATATGGCTTTCCCGGGCAATACTCAGACCGAGTTTGAAGAAAACATACTATATCCCTTAGCAGGCATGGACCCAACCACAGCGCAGAAATATGCAGACGTACAAGAAGCACTAGGAGGCTTGCGGTATGCTCGTATTGAAGGTGCGCGCCGTTATATTGACGGTAAAATCACGCGTGACGAAGCCATCAAATGGAATGAACGATACGGTCTCGTGTCAAAAGAACGAGCAGCGCAGATGGTAGATTTCGTAGATACTTATGGGGGGTATGTGATCAACTACACCCTTGGTAGTGACCTCACAAAAGCCTACGTAGACCGCCACGGCGGCACGGACCACAAGGCACGCTGGAAAGTATATACACGCCTACTTTCGGAGCCATTTACAGCGTCAATGATGAATGACTAATACCAGAATGTAGGATATTGTTTGCGGCTTGGCGCTATGTTGTTGAATAAAACAGCAACGAACGTCAATGCCGCAGCTGATAAGGCAACAGGTAACAGCACATAGTCCCACCCCGCACCGGTCGCTAACACCACAAGGGGATTGGCACCCGCCGGTGGGTGCACTGTATTTGTATATTGCATAACCGAGATCGACGCCCCTACAGCAAGTCCAGCAACCCACCAGCCTGCACCAAACGCACTTAGAAACACTAATCCAACAATCGTGGTCAATATATGGCCACCAATAATATTGCGGGGCTGGGCAAGCGGGCTATCAGGCACCCCAAACGCCAAAACAGCACTAGCACCAAGTGGCGCCATTAGAAGTGGATGGCCTGACAAATGAGCAATCAGCGCCACAAGCCCGATACCAATGGTACCTCCAACCCATGACCAAACAATATGCTTTGCAGCAGGTCGGTTGGGCACGCCCACCGAATTAAAGCGCCTTCTCAAATGCCTAAACACTATGAATACCCACTATCTTTTAAGGTGCAACTGAACGACTTACAGATCAATCTCTAGCTCTTCTTTCGGGCTGTCATCATCAGGCACAGCACAACACAGCAATGCTTCGCTCTCTTCAAGTGGGAACGCCGGTGCTTTATCATATGAGACCTTGCCTTTTAA
>JBFOLV010000600.1:0-2375 GCA_040830325.1 Kordiimonas sp.
AAACAAATTGAGCCGAGAACACTCGTTCAGCCCTTATCTTCCGCACCTTTTACCTGTCACACAAACAACTGTCCAGCCAATGTGAAGCAGGAACGCAAAAGGGAGCAGAAAATTCTGCTCCCTCGCCCCCAATCTGTGCCCAATAGGCACTGATCTATTCAGCATTTATTCGTCGTTATCTTTTCCTGGCTCAACCAGCATCGCTTCGTTAACAAGACCAGCATTCTGACGAATAGCGCCCTCAATCTCGTTGGCAATATCGCTATTCTCAAGCAAGAAACGCTTTGCGTTTTCACGGCCCTGCCCAATGCGCTGGCTTGAATAACTATACCAAGAACCTGATTTTTCAACCACGCCGGCCTTAACGCCAAGGTCAACAATCTCACCCATCTTGGAGACACCTTCCCCGTACATAATATCAAACTCAACTTGCTTGAACGGAGGTGCTAATTTGTTCTTAACAACCTTAACTCGTGTCGCATTACCAACAATTTCATCTTTGTCCTTAATTGCACCAACACGGCGAATATCGAGACGTACAGACGAATAAAATTTAAGGGCGTTACCACCTGTTGTGGTTTCAGGGCTGCCATACATCACGCCAATTTTCATGCGAATTTGGTTGATGAAGATTACAATCGTTTTTGATTTATTGATGGAACCAGTTAACTTACGGAGCGCTTGGCTCATTAAGCGAGCTTGCAGCCCAACATGACTATCACCCATCTCACCTTCTAGCTCTGCGCGCGGTGTTAGTGCGGCAACAGAATCGACCACTAGAATGTCGATCGCGCCAGAGCGCACCAATGTATCAGTAATCTCCAGTGCCTGCTCACCTGTATCAGGCTGGCTGACTAACAGCTCATTAACATCAACGCCCAACTTACGTGCATATACAGGGTCAAGCGCATGTTCAGCATCAACAAAGGCCGCAATACCGCCTGCCTTCTGACATTCCGCTACGGCATGCAAAGCCAAAGTAGTTTTACCTGAACTTTCAGGCCCATAGACCTCAATGATACGACCTTTTGGCAAACCACCAATACCAAGTGCGATATCAAGGTTTAACGAGCCCGTCGAAATCGCTTCAACTTCAATACCATTGTCTTTTTGGCCAAGCTTCATAACCGAGCCTTTACCAAAAGCTCTATCGATTTGACCTAGCGCAGCTTCAAGCGCTTTATTCTTATCCATGGATGTTCCCTTAACCAACTGTAATTCAGGTAATGACATTTATTGGCTCCCTTATTCCACAGGCTGTTTATCCTTGCAATGTCAGTTTCGTACCACTTTTGTTCTTATTTGCCAATAATTTTATTCACGTTTCGTTCTCATTAAACAAAAACTGGGGGAATACTGCCCTATTGAGGACTATCCAAGAATGGATTTAACTTGTTCAGCTAAGTCATTTAGTGAAAAAGGTTTGGGCAAAAATTGAAATTCTTCCGCCTCAAGATTCTTTCTGAACACATCTTCCGCATAGCCTGAAACAAATATAACAGGTAAATCCGGCATGTCTTTTCTCGCTTCCTTAACGAGGGTTGGGCCATCCATTGTCGGCATTATTACATCTGAGATAAGCAGGTCAATTTTGTCTTCATGCGTTTTAAGAATTTCTAGCCCAGCTTCACCTGATGCGGCCTCAAGTACTTTATAGCCTTTGTTGGTTAAAGCCCGAGAGGCAAACATGCGAACTGGGTCTTCGTCTTCAACCACAAGAATAGTGCCCTTGCCGGTAAGGTCCTTAGCAGGAAGGTCACTAGGGGCCGCCTCAAGTTCCTCAGTTCCCCCATAGGCTTTAAGGAATAAGAGGAAAGTCGTGCCATTGTTCGGCTCGGATTCAACAAATACGAACCCACCAGTCTGTTTAACAATGCCGTAAACAGTAGCGAGACCAAGCCCCGTACCCTGTCCCACTTCTTTCGTTGTGAAGAATGGTTCAAATATCTTGTTCAAATTGTCCTTCGGAATCCCACACCCTGTATCCTGCACTTCAACAAGCACATAATCGTCAGGCACAATTACATCATACCGTTCAACCAGTGGATGGTCGGGGCCAACCATACTCGTACGTAGTTCTAGGCGACCACCGTCAGCCATTGCATCTCTTGCGTTTACAGCCAAATTGATAACAACCTGCTCAAACTGACCTTGATCAACTTTAACCGGCAATAAATCACGACCATGCACGACTTTCAGGTCAATGTTTTCACCGATTAAGCGCCGAATAAGGTTTGTTATCTCAGCCAAAATATCGGTAAGCATCAAAACCTTTGGACGGAGCGTTTGCTGTCGAGAGAAGGCCAATAACTGTCGCACCAGATTAGCTGCACGGTTTGCGTTTTGCTTAATTTGAATGATATCGGAAAACGATT
>JBFOLV010000601.1:0-9881 GCA_040830325.1 Kordiimonas sp.
ACCTGTCGCAGCTTTATACGAACAATCGCGAGTGCACCACGCTGGTAGCTTTCCTGTACTTGAAGATCAAATGTGCAGCTTCACTGGCTGCAGGACAGACGGCATAAGCCCGGACAGAGTGGACGCCTTAGTGTGGGCACTCAGCAGCTTGATGTTAAACCGCACCAGCGGCCCTCAGATAAGGACACTTTAATGACAATTTTCGACAGGTTTTTTGGCTTAAAGTCGCAAGGTGTTGAAACGAAAGCATCTTCAAAAACGGGTGCAGCCGGGGTTAAGCCAGTCTATTCACGAGTAGGCCCGGGGCAGGCGGTTGCAACACCGCGCCGCTATGACAAGCTTGCGCGGGAAGGGTATCAGCAGAATGTTGTTGCTTACCGGGCAATCAACTTGGTTGCAAAGGCTATTGCAAGCATCCCTTTTCGAACATATCAGGGCGATACTCGGATTGAAGGGCATGCGTTTGAAAAGCTTTTGGCACGACCAAACCCAAAACTAAAAGGGGAAAATTTTCTCTACAATTTCGTCGGCTATTATCTGATCGCAGGAAACGCCTATGCCTTCGCTGCTGGCCCAGAAAATGGTGCACCGAAAGAATTATGGTTGCTACGCCCTGACACAATGAAAGTGATTGAGGGTAGGGACGGCCTTCCCGCTGGATTTGAACAACAGGTGGCTGGCAGGAAACAGCGTTTTGACGCCAGCAGTGTGTTGCACTGGAAAAGCTTTAACCCATTGTCAGATTGGTACGGTTTGGCGCCGCTGGAAGCCGCTGCAACATCGGTTGATGCCCATAATGAAGGAAGCCGCTGGAATTTGGCGCTTATCCAAAATGGAGGGACCCCATCAGGCGTACTCTATCAGGAAGATGCAGACCAACTGTTAACTGAAAGCCAATATAAAGCACTGAAAGACCAAGTGGAAAGCCAATATACAGGTGCTGTGAACGCGGGACGTCCTCTGCTGCTGGAAGGCGGACTTAAATGGCAAAATATGGGCATGTCACCCAAAGACATGGACTGGACCAGTGCAAAAAACATGAATGCGCGTGAAATAGCTTTGGCGTTTGGTGTGCCGCCGCAGATGCTTGGTATTCCTGATGCGCAAACTTACAGCAATTATCAGGAGGCACGACAGAGCCTGTGGGAAGATACGATCATACCGCTCGCGAGAGATATTGCAGCGGAGTTAAGCAACTGGCTTGCGCCGAAATATAGTCAGGACATTGAACTGAGGCTGGATCTTGATGAAGTTCCGGCACTGGAAGCAAAACGCGCCCAGAAGTTTGAGCGTTTAACAAATGCTGGCTTCTTGAGTGATGACGAAAAGAGAGTGGCACTGGGCTTCCCAGTTAAAAAGATTAAAAAGAACGAATAGTTTTCGACATATTTGAAATCAGCCTTACGACTTTATTAAGGATCGCACGTTATATTTGAAAAACCACAACGAAGGGGCGGTCGATGTCAGACGTGCAGTGTCCTTGTTGTAATAAGGGCGTACAATCCAGACATACTTATATGGCAAATTTGCCAGCAACTGTGGTGTGCACAGGGTGTGGGTCTTGGTTTAAAGTGGATGCTGGCAACAGTGGTGGTTCTGCGCTTGTTGGCCTTTCTATCGTTACAGTTATTCTCGCGTATTTCTGGCCAATTATGCTGGTGTTCTTACCGGTCTATTTCGTTATGTCGATGGGGCGTCTTGAGAGCTTTACGGTGGAACTTGTTCATGAGCCGCGAGCAGAGTTATGGACCATTAGCCGGGAAACTGGTGAGATAAGAAAGCTTGATGATCAGGAAGCTGTGCCTGGGACTGACACAAAACTGTCTGATAAGCTTGCTAATGTATCGCCGAGAGAGATTAATGTCTTTCGTGAGAAAGCCCAAAAGTATCGAGCTTTGCGCGCCCGAATGGTGCAGCGCAGCGGTGCGGCGCAGCGATCGGCGAGTTCACCTAGTGGGCCGCCACAATTGAGCCACTAGTGCTTACAATAATATAGCGCAAATTCCTCCCCCCAACTGCGCAAAACCCCTGTAACCATTGTCGGTTGCAGGGGTTTTTGTTTGGGGTCTTTAGAAGGTATCAATATGCATACAACAGAACCTCAAACAGCTTCAGAGCTGCTATCGCTTCCGCTTGAGATAAAGGCGGAGGGTGAAACAGGCGTTTTTGAAGGCTACGGAGCCATCTTTGGTAACAAGGACCGGGACGGTGACATTGTGGCACGAGGTGCTTTTGCTGAAAGCCTGAAGGCGGGGATGCCTGCCATGCTTTGGCAACATGACCAGAAAGCACCCATCGGCAAGTTTGAAGAGGTGCGTGAAGACGATAAGGGACTTTACGTTAAAGGCAAACTGGTGATGCAGGGGCGCGGGCTGGAGGCTTATGAGCTTCTGAAAATGGGGGCCTTGAATGGCCTGTCGATTGGTTTTGTCACCAAAGATGCGCGTAGAGACCCCGCAACCAACACACGCACAATCAGTAAGGCTGATTTGATGGAAATTTCGCTGGTGACTTTCCCGGCAAATGATTTGGCGCGTGTGAATAATGTGAAAGCCACTTTCGCGAACACAGGGGAACCAAATATGTTTGAAACCCCGATTTCTGATACACGCAGTTTCGAGCGCATGCTTCGCGAAAATGGCTTCTCCCGCAGTCGTGCCAAAGCAATCACAGCGAAGGGCTTTAAAGCCGTAGAGCTGGATGCAGATGAAAGCTCAGAAATTGCCGAATTAGTGTCTGATTTAAAATTACGAAAAATGGCACTTGAGGAGAAAGGGACGCGATCACACAATGTGCCTTCGCCCTCCAAAAGGTTTGGTGATTGGATTTCATTCGGTGTGTTAGCAGGAGATGCGCCAAGTCAATTTAAGGTTAAGGCGACACCGAAAGGGCCGAGCCACATTACAGGACGATTTGAGTTGCAAGTGAAGTACGCCTCGCTGAAAGGCCGAACTATTGGACGCTTTCCTGCGCAAAAAATATTCAAGGTACCAGCGGGAACGCAAGAAGTATTCATACGAGGCAAAAGTTTACAATCAAGAGGGCAACAGGTTTGGGTGAGTCTCTTGATTTAAAAAGGTAACTACTAATGAGCGTTTATCATAGTCTTTATTCCTTCCCAGTATGCTTGGTGCTCAACATAAGGACTAAAGTTTTCTAAGGGGTCACTAGGATCACAGCTTTCGAGTGTGTCCGTATCTAGCATAGTTTTTAACATGCTGAAGGCTGTGAACATAGTATAGTCCGGCACAAAAAAACTGAAGTCAGGCTCGAGATTATGAGTTTTAGCATTATCAACTGCCATCGTTGCTTTCTCGCGGTTGACGACAAAATTGTGTATTTCAAGCCCAAACATACGCATTGAGACATCCTGCCCGTGCCTACGAAGAAGAGCCTTTCCAAGTTGTTTTCGGCTTTCGGGTTTAAGGAAAATATACGCGTCAAATAGCGGGGCATGTCCATCGGGTTGTTTTGAATATTGTGCACGAATACATACGCGCTCAATTGCTTCGCGAGTAAATTCGACCAAGGCATCATTCGAAGTGACAGAAAGATATTTGTAATCAGAAGGTGGCCAGCCATCAAAACCTCTGAGGGCACCGAGTTGCCGGTCATCATATTTAAAGTTTGTAGTTACAGGTGACCAAAGCTGTTCATATCGCCATTCCGAAGCTGCCGTTTGACTGGCAGGTATTTGGGGAAGTGCAACTGGTTGTTGAACTGCACCGGAATCGTTAAATGCCCAGAAAAAAACGGCAGTAGGTACAAGTGATCCGACAAGGAAACCAATAAGATATTTTTTCATAGAACTCTCATATGTCTGTGCGCTGCTTGGTGCATAAGAGTGTTTACAGCGTTAAGTTGATGTACATCTGAGTGGTTGAAGTGGAAGCTTACCAGAACCATTTAATAAGCTCTTCCCAGTCCTCGACAATGGTTGAGTTGAAACCTTTATGGCAACCTTTAGGAGCCGAATCAGGTGAAAGGTACCGAGCAACTTCTAGTAGATATACTTGATTGTCACCAGTGTGAACGCTCAGGCTAATGTCTTCTTTGCGATTAAGCGGGTTCATCACGCCAGGAGGGTAGGTTTGTGTACCAATTGCAGCATAGTTTTTGGCAGCACCGGGTAAAAAACTGACTGTGGTAACCAAATTACCCTTGAAAGTTAGTTCTACTTCTTTGGTTTCAGCGCTCAAAATGCCTGTTTCAAATCTTTTCTGTGCCTCGGGCACTAGGAAAATATTAATACCAAAGTAGGGTGCGACCTCAACGCCGCTACTGAAACACACCAGTTCAATGTCGCTGGGGGAGAGAGAGAACATTGGTGATTTTGTTACAAATCTTAAGTCGTTCTCAATTGAGGGGTATGAGTTGAAACCGTCAGCGTCGGCTTCCAGATTGTTACCAATGAACCCTCCGAATGTAACGAATTCATATTCTTTACCAATGTAGATAACCTCTGTGTTGTCGCCGAGATGGTCAAACCAATAACCCGGCGCAGAATAGACACAGAGCCCAAAACCAAATAAAAAGCTTACAAGGCTTGCAGCAACGAGTTTCAACATAGAACCCCCAAGTTCAAAGTATATGGCAGGAACAAATAAAGAACATATTGTTTTACTCAATACAATAATTAATTTAATAAATACATGTTATAGATGATTAACTTGTTGGGGGTTTTATGAAGAAATTATTGCTGAGCACAGCTTTTGCTATTGTGGTTTTGGCGCCAAGCAGCTTTGCGGTTGATCGTGTCACGATCACGATGGGTGACATGAAGCAAAATATGCGCATTGATGATTTGAAGGAAATGTCTGTTTGTACTTTCAAAAAGCAGGTTGCTAATACCTTGGGTCTTGAGCTGCGTAAATTTGACCTCAGGGAAGCAGGTATGAAGCTGAAGGACGACAAAACCATGTATGGATCAGGCGTACGTCCTCACAACAAGATTGAGGTGAAACCAGTAACTAGTTCATTTCAGTGCAGGTAGCCTAAACTAGAATTTATCAGATATGGCTGCAGTGATTTGGTTGCTGTGGCTTTATTCATAAGGCGTTGATGAGCGAGAGGCTCGTCAGCGCTTTTTTGTTGGCCACCGTCTGCGCGAGGCAGATTGGGTATCGCGGCCACTCAAACGCCCACTGGGCATCCACTAACAATTCACAGAAGGACAGATGATATGGAAATCACTGACTTGAAAGCCGCGATTGATGATTATTCTGACGCGGCAGAAAACGGCATCATGGATCTCAAGGAGCGTCTTGATGTTATGGAAACAAAAATGGTGCGTCCGGCTGGTCATACCGATGATTTCTTTGGCGCTGATGATCGGGAGCACAAAGATGCTTTCATCCAAGGCTTTATGCAGAAGGGTGATGATACGGCACTGAAAGCTCTTGAAACCAAAGCTCTGTCCACTGGCGGCGACGGTGGCTTCGCGGTACCAACAGTGATTGATGCAGAAATTGAGAAGCAACTAAAGGCGTTGTCTCCGCTGCGCTCTATCGTCAAGGTGAAAACCATTGAAACAGGCAACTATACTCGCCTTGTTAATGAAGGCGGCGCAGGCTCTGGTTGGGTCGGGGAAACAGGTGGCCGCACGGAAACGAACACGCCTAGCTTGAAGCAAGTTGCAATTGAACCTGGTGAAATTTATGCGAATGCGGCAGCGACGCAGCGTGCGCTGGATGACATGCAGTTTGATGCCGAGGCGTGGCTTCAGGAAGAAGTTGCGGAAGAATTCGCTATCCGTGAAGGGGCTGCGATTGTTGATGGTTCTGGCACAGATCAGCCCAAAGGCTTTTTGCATGCTGATTACGCAAGTTCAATTGGTACGCTTAAAACAGGTGTTGATGGTGGTTTTGCTGCGTCTGATGCGGCAGATATCCTTGTGGATCTAGTCCATGCACTGAGTGCACGGTACCGCCAAGGTGCGAAGTTTGTGATGAACAGTAAAACACTCGCTGCCGTGCGCAAAATGAAGGATGCTGACGGTAACTTTATCTGGCGCGCAGGCCTTGCTGAAGGCCAGCCAGACATGCTTCTTGGTTACCCAGTGGTAGAAGCTGAAGACATGCCTGATGTTGCCACTGGTTCGCGTTCCATTGCTTTCGGTAATTTTGAACGTGCTTACACACTTGTTGAACGCCAAGGTGTGCGAGTCCTGCGTGATCCATACAGCAACAAACCATATGTGAACTTCTATGCAACGAAGCGTGTAGGCGGTGCACTGGTGAATGAGGATGCGCTCAAGCTGATCGATTTTTCAGCCTAATATCTCAACCGGATAACCTAAACAAACAGGGCTTCGGCCCTGTTTTTCTTTGCCTTTCCAATTAGCCTTTGTAGGGAAATATCATCATGCTGGCGAACCGGGTTCGGGAATTTACAACAACAGTAGGCACTGGGAATATTACACTCGGTGGTGCATTCGCTGGCCATGTAAGGTTTGCTGACGCATTTGCTGTTGCCGACAGTGTGATCTATGTGGTTGAAGACGGCGATAATTATGAAATTGGCACTGGTACCCTAGCTGATGAAAACACCCTCGTTCGCTCGGCAGTGTCTGAAACGCTGGTGGATGGTACTCTCGATAAAGATGCTCCTGCAGCTATAGATTTATCTGGTGAAGCCCGGATTTACTGTGCTGTTTCGGCTGACTATCTATTAAATCCAAGTAAGGAAGCAGATGTTATCAATGAGGTGACACCTGATACCGGTGTTACTGTTGACGGTGTTTTGCTGAAAGATGGCGGTGGTGGTTTTCCCGCCGGCATTACTGCAAATACAGGGGTTTTTACGTCTGTAGTTGAAAATGGTGCAGTGCTTTCAAGCAAGTATTTGGGTATTATAGATACAGCTGCTGCAGCTGAAAAATTGTCGGTGGCACGAGCCATCACCATCTCCGGGGATGCGATTGGTACCAGCAGTTTTGATGGTGCTAATGATGTCAATATTGCCCTGTCTGTTGCAGACAATAGCCATAATCATACCCTGGAAAACGTGACAGGTTTGCATGCGGCATTGAACGACAAATTCGACAAAACTGGTGGGTCGATCGCTGGTGATGTGGTTGTCACAGGTCAGTTAACCGTTGCGGGTGATTTGCTAACGCAGTCTTCGAATGACGTGAATATCGGCGATTCCATAGTGACCTTAAATGCGGAACTTGCTGCTTCCTCGGCCCCTTCTCTTGATGCTGGCTTTGAGGTTAATCGAGGTAATGAAACGCCGGCTTATGCCCTCTTCCGGGAAGGCACAGATGAGTGGAACCTCAGCCATTCGTTACATGTGGAAGGCGGCGCGAAAGTTGCTGGTAACATAAATGCCGTCGATGCGACTTTTACTGGTTTTGTATCATTTGATGATGGCCTATCGGTTAAACGTAACGGTTCGCACATTACGCTCTATGACACCAATAATGTGAACAATGTTAATAGTCGTGGGTATATCGAATACGACAATGACATCACCAAGTTTGGCATGTGGGATGCCGATACAAATGAATGGAAAAACTTCTTTGAAGTTAACAAAGGAAAGGCCCTCGTAAACACACCTGAGCCTAGGTATCATCTGCGTGGTACGGAACTGTCTGGCGTTCATTATAATGCTGTGGAGTTCTTCAATCAGCCTGGTACTAACATGTTTAGTTTGCATCAGAGCTACATTGGCGGCGAAACCCATGTCGTGTACGATAGCCGGTCTACTGGCGATCATGTGTTTAAGTATCGGGGTGTAGAAACTTTCCGAACTGGCGATAATGGTTCATCTATTAAAGACAAGTTGACGATAGGCATCGAAGCTAGTGCCGAAACGCGAAACCTACTTACGCTCCTCTCTGATGCCCCGAGAATTCGGTTGGGCACAGGTGCAGGGCATCCTAACTGGAAACTAGCAGTACAGGATACGGTAAATAGAGGTTTTACTATCTCTGCCAGTACCAGTGATGACCCTAACCCACTAGATGACATTTATTCGGATGTTTTTACCCTATTGGATACTGGTGATACATCGGTTTCGGGAACATTGTCAGCTAAGGGTTCTGCTTTTTTAAATACAGGTGGTGCAGCAGGCGTAATGCTTTCCCTTGTAGGGGATAACTCCTACACTCATACAATTAGCAATGTTGGAATTGGAAATGAGCTCCAGTTCAAAGTTAACTCTTCTGGAGCGACTGTTGATTTCCAGAGCAGTGAAGGCTCGTATTTTTCAGCAAACCCTTTGAGAGCGACTTTTTCAGGCGATATAAATTTAAGCACTGGTGTGCTGAAATATGGCGGATCAACACTTGTTACACGCGACGGCGACACCAACTTCCGAGATGTGGTTGGGAGCGGTAAACTTACTGTTGATGGTGGCTCTAAGATTAGCGTGCAGAACCAGAACAATGGCGGCAGCGGCCACGGTATTTTTCTTTGGGACACAGATAACACCACATGGGGCATATATATGTCTCAGGCTGGTGCTGGTTTTTCGCTTGGAGATGGGGCTGCTTGCACATCACTAAATGGGGATGGGGCTTTTCATGTTCGGCATCGAGTACCCAACACAAATGGCTATGGCTGGATATGGGAGAATGCTTCCGAACAATGTCTTATGTCCCTTACTGCAGATGCGGGAGATTTGTATACTCGCGGAAATATTAAGTCTGGTGGTGATATCACGGTAGGGGGTACCGCTATCCACAGAGACACGGCGGCAGGTGCATTAATTGCGTCTGGAGGGTCTGAGGAAAATTTGGGAGCCAACATTCGCCTTAACGGAGAGAATATTGCAGACCCTAACAACATCTTTTTCCGCACAGGCTCTGTTAATAGATTGACGTGGGATGATACTGGAAGAGAATGGAACTTCCAAGGCAACATGATGACGGGTGTCGGCAACACCAGAATGTCAGGCACGCAAATTTACCGAACTGATGAAGTAAGCCAATTGTTTGTCTCTGGCGGTGCGACAGTTAGTTCTGGCAGTAATATTGTGCTTCATGGCAGTGGGGCATCAAACGCTAATGATATTCTATTGCGAACGGGTTCAAATACGCGATTGCATTGGAATGATTCATCATTGGCGTGGGATTTCAAGAACAATACTATTACAGCAGCTGGTAAGGTTGGTATTGGAGGGGCCTATGCTGTTGGAAACCATCTCCTTAAACTAACAAGCAGTTTTGGAGACATGATTCAGTTTGATCGTACATCAAACCCTAATGTTGACAACAACTTCTATGTAACTGTTTCCAATGCAGATGGGACATCAGCAACAGATTTTATCGCGTTAGGGCCAAATGTAAACTCACTAAGAGTATACGGCGATGGTGATGTAGAGGTCGTCAATAACCTAAAAGTTGGCAATAGAATAACGACGACTGGTAAGGTAACCGCTGGGGACATTGAAGTTACGGGAACACTTTCATCACAGTTTGGTACCGTAAGGCCTGACCCTGGAACACTTCAGCCAGGTGCACGATTTTATGACACGGTGCTAGACAAGCCCGTATATGTGAATGCAGCGCAGGACGATTGGGTTGATGGCGGCGGTGCGAGCGGTGATGGTAGTGCGCCAGGTGTGGTATCGGGCAACATGCTGACGGTTGGTGATAACACTGATGCAGCTGTTGTGATGCGGGGGCGTTCAGACAGGACAGGCAATAACCAAACGCTTTATGCGATGCATGGTCTTTGGAACGGGCAACGTGTTGCGCAAATTGAGATACAATCTGGTCATGATAATTCTGCTAAAGATGATGGTGAAATAGCCTTTTATACGCAGGAGAATAGTGGTTCAGGTGCTGTTGAGGTCCTGAGACTACATAATGATCAATCTGCCTCTTTTGCTGGCGATGTAACGATACGCAATTCGCAGGGCTTTAAGGTGGGTGG
>JBFOLV010000602.1:0-9488 GCA_040830325.1 Kordiimonas sp.
GGCAATGATTACCACATGGATAAGAATTTAGATTTTGACGATTTACGCTATGGCTCAACTGCTAATTTTTGCGAGCAGCTGGATCCAGAACTTGTTAGCAAAAAACTAAGAGAACTAACGTTTGCGCTCAGCGAGTGGGCAGAAAACCATCCTGAAGACACAAACAAGAGTGCTACTAAGCTATTCAAGGACAATATAAAATCCTTACAAAACAGATTTCTGCCAAGTGACTTCTTACATTCAAAAAACACCTTCCCCTTAGGGTTAATTGAAACCAATTGACAACAGACCTCGCATAAAAAATGGGGCGGCATAAAGCCACCCCAGGCGAGGATTCTGTTTGGAGACAGAAATATTAAAGTTGGTCAGCAGCTACCGTACGGATGGACGTCCAATTTGTATCTGCTTTAACGATGTTACCAGGTACATCTTTTACCCAGATATTTTTGACCTTGTTATCAAGGTTAAAATACAGCGTACCATCAACCACATCCCAAACCGTTGGGTCGCCAATAAATTTCTTGCCAACGGCTACACCGAACGCGCAGTAACCACCATAAGCAGGCAGATATTTAGCAGGATTCGCCTGAAAGGCTTTCTTATTCTCCGCGCTACTGAACAGATAGTTGACACCTTTATGGCGCACTACATTATTGCCATTCCCGGGGAGTGGCTTTGCTCCTGACTGATAAGACACAAGGTCATAGCCCTGCACACCGACAACACTGTTGGCAATGTCTGATGCTGAAGCTGATGCACCCATTGTTGCAAAGCCAAGCAATGTTGCAATTGCGATAAATAGTTTTTTCATTTTTCTAGCCCTTACGCTGTTTGAACAACCGGAAAATCAATTTCTGTTCCGGCAATGTGATTGAGATAATTGGTGAAAGTATTGACGCCCACGAGCGCTATGATTTCTACGATTTCACCTTCGGTAAAACCTGCACTCCGGATGTTTTGAAGTGCTTGTTCATCAACCCGGCCACGCCCTTCAACGATGGCACGAGCAAAAAACAAAGCGGCCTGCGTTTTCTCGTCTGAAGAACCACCAGCAAGGTTATCTGAAAGCTCCTCTGCAGATAGGCCCGCCCCTTTTCCAATCGCGGTATGAGCAGATGCGCAGTAATCACAGCTGTTTACACCTGCAATCGCGACTGCAATTTGCTCCCTTAACTTCATTGAAAGAGATGAAGCCGCCAGTGCACTTCCCTGACTTAAGTATGCATCAAGCACCGCGGGAGAATGCGCCATAACCTTAAATATATTTGGAACAATACCGAGCTGCTGCTTTACGCCGCCTAGCAACTCCTGTGCTTTTGGTGTCGCTTCGTCCAAAGCAAGTTGGGGGATATGTGTCATGTTTTCACTCCGTCTGATGTGGGCCTGCCCACCAAAAGGAAACCGATCTGTTTCCATCGACAATAGAGATAAACAGATCGGTTTCCTTTTTCAAGTATTATGACAATCACATGTCTGTGACATAACTACACTCGCAGTTTCCTTTCGTGGTAAAACATGCATAATTAACGCGCATTATCCTTGATCAATCATGCAAAGATGCTTAACATTAAAAGAAACAGTATAGTTTCCATTGGAGCTAAAAATGCCCAGACCAGGTCGCAGAGATCATATTATTGAAGTTGCTATTGAGCTGTTTTGTGAAAATGGTTTTCATGCGACAGGCGTTGATACAATCATGCGCACAGCGGGTGTTTCAAAAAAAACCCTCTATAATCATTTCCGCTCAAAGGACGAGTTAATACTTGCGTCCCTACAACAACATGACGGCGTATTTAGAAACAATTTTATGCGCAGTGTAGAGCAACTAGCAGACACCCCTAGAGAGAGGTTGCTGGCTATCTTCGATAGCGCTCGCACATGGTTTGACGGCCAAAATTTCTTTGGTTGCATGTTTGTCAATGTCATTGGGGAATACTCAGATCCCACTAATCCAGTGAGGGAAGTCAGCAGAAACTTTAAGCAGATGCTGCGCCGCTATATATATGAATTGTCGAGGCAGGCAGGCGCTGAAAACCCTGATGAACTAGCTGATGAGATAGCGATTTTGCTTGAAGGAGCAATCGTGACAGCACAGGTTTCAGGAACATCTGGTGGCGCAAAAACAGCAAAACGCATTGCCGCACAACTGCTCGACACTCACCTACCGAAGTGAAGCTAGACATTTAGGAGAAAATTGCCGAAGCTATCCCCTCACATAGGGGAGGTTTAGGTATGTGGTCGAGACGCGCACTCATCAAATCTGTCGCTGGCAGTACAATTGCTATTGGCACTGCTGGTATTAGCTCCACTTTCACAGTACCTGCATTTGGAAGCGACGAAACTCTTGCGTTCAGGAAAGGCGCAGCCCCTTTAAAACTTCACTTTAACGAAAATTCAGCAGGCATGTCTCCAATGGCGATTACAGCTGCAAAGGAGGCAGCAACAAACCTTCACAACCGCTACCCAGATGCTGTGCTCGGAAAACTAAGACAAACAATTGCTGCACAAGAAGGTGTTAGCCACAAGTCAATCATTCTCGGCAGTGGCTCAACCGAAATTCTATACATGACGGTCGGTGCCGCGGCCCAACAAGGCGCCACCATTATAGATACTACACCAACATTTGGCGAAGTAAGAAGTTACGGTGCCCGACTAGGCATGCCAGTAAAACTCATTCCTGTACGCAGCGACTTCAAAACTGACCTTGAAGCTATGAAGGCCGCGGCAAATAGCGTTGGTGGCCCCGTCCTGATTAATTTATGCAACCCAAACAACCCTACAGGCACAATCATCCCTGAGGCTGATCTTGCTGGCTGGATTAGCGAAGCCCCTGCAAACCATATGTTCTTAATTGACGAAGCCTATTTTGACTATGCAAACGCAGAGACAGCGGGTTATGGCAGCATGGTGCCACTAGTGAAAGCCGGGCATGACAATCTCATCGTCAGCAGAACTTTCTCAAAGGTCCACGGCATGGCAGGGTTAAGGGTCGGTTATGCAGTAGCAACTGAAATGACCGCCAAACGAGTGAGTAGCTTCACAAATGTCGTGAATGTTAACGTCGCCGGGGCCGCAGCTGCACACGCCGCCCTTCAAGATGAGACATTTTACAAATCAAGTCTGTCATCAAACCAAAAAGCCAAAGCAGAAGTAATCAGCACATTAAATGCCCTTGAACTCGAATATATTCCCAGCAGCACCAACTTCATATTACACCGCATCAACAGCACCGTCGCAGACTACCAACGCCGAATGGAAGCAAACGGCATTCAGGTTGGTCGCCGCATGACCAAAGAGGATGGCTGGAACCGCATCTCCTTAGGCACCGCAGCCGAGATGCAACAATTCACTCGGACCTTAAAAGCATTTCGTGAAAAAGGCTGGGTATAGTTTCTTTTTCTAACTACGCTCTGGCTAGAAACCATCAGTTAACCAATTCTTGCTAATTGAGTGCGAAAATAGCACCTACCACAAAACGTTAGCAGGAAAATACGGCGTTGCGGCCCCTATATAAAACAAGAGCCTTATATAAGGCTCCCATACTTCTCAAGGTATCGGCCTTATATTTGTGCGGGCTGTTTTTGCTCGCCTGTATTTTTGAAAAACGCTCCTATGCTCAACCCGCTTCAACTCAAACTATTGAGCAAATGGCAAATAACCTCCTCCAAGCTGTTGTTTCATCCAACACATCTGACACACATGCGCACATAAGCGTTCTCCACAAACAGCTAGAGCAGGAAACGGACCCTGACGAACAAGCACATATACTTAAGGATTTAGCACACCACTTGGGTGATATAAGCGGCCTCAGCAATCTGCGTATGATTGCCGCAAGGTCTCTAGAGCTTGCTGGTATCCTACCCAATAGGCGCCAGGAATTAATATTATACTCAACACTTGCGAAAGCGATTGAAGCACATGTCCTTGGTGAAACTGTGAGGATGGACGAGCACTTTGATACCGCAGAAGCGCTCGCCGCTACCATGCCCGCACTCATCCAATATTATGTAGCCGTCCTAAAGGCAGCCACCAGTGCCGACCCTGGCAATGTCATAAACAGTTTGCTTTTCATTATTCAGGAAACGGAGGCCCTACCAAACACCGAAGACGGTAACAAAATGCGCCTTATTGGCTACTCCATTCTTGGCTACATTTACACCAACATCGGTGAGATAGAGTCTAGCCTAAACTACTACGGACAAGCCATGACCCTTGCTGAGCGAGAAAACATTCCCATAGAGCGAGAAACTTTGCTTTACAACATCGCTGACACATTCGCAGAAGCGAGCATGGATGAGCTAGCTAAAGCATACTACTATGGTATCGCGGAAATAATTGAAGGCACAGACCGAGATGCTGGTCTGTATTATATGCATTTGGGACTTTCGAATTTGGCACAAAAGGCAACTAAATGGGAAGAATGCGTCACCCATGCCCAACGCGCACTTGTAATTGGTGCTGATGACCCATGGTATGACCTTGAGCTATATCATTCGCTTGCTGTTTGTAACGCACAACTTAACGACCCGATACTTGCCCGCAGTTACCAACAGCGGACAGTCGACTTTTTAGACCAATACCCCGCTTTCAAAACTGAGGAAGCTGCAGTCCGTGCAACGATAACGGAGGCCCACATTCTCGCTGCAGAGCGAAAGTATGAACACGCCTTTTACCTCATAAATGGTGTACGCGATCAAGTTGTTCGAACTCAGCAGGAAAACTTCGGCAAAAGCATCGTCAATTTGCAAGCACGCCTTGATACCATTCAAGCCCAACGAGACGCAGAAGCCGCGCTGCGAGATGCTCAAATCTCGATCAACAGGCTGATCATTGCCCTTGTTACTCTCATTGCCATTGTTGCCACTGCCTATATCGTGCGCCAGCGCAGACGGCACAACATCCTACTGGAAGATATGCACCAAGCGGAACTAGCCAATAAAGCTAAATCCAGTTTCCTCGCTAATATGAGCCATGAAATCCGCACACCGCTTAATTCAATCATTGGCTTTTCAGAAATGATGGAACAACAGGTTTTTGGCAAAATTAGCTCCCCGCAATATGAAGAATATATCGGCCTTATCCACAAAAGTGGCGGTCATTTACTTCATATTATCAATGACATTTTGGACTTATCTAAAATTGAAGCTGAGAGCCTGACCTTGAATGAGCAAGCTATCAACCTTCATGAACTATTTGATGACATCTTCCATCTAATGGAACAATCCGCCTCGGAACGAAACTTGAAGTTTGCTGTCTCAATCAAAGATAAAACGCCAGACCTGTATGCTGACTTGCGCCTATTGAAACAAATCTTACTCAATCTGGTAAGCAATGCAGTCAAGTTCACAGAAGCAGGTGGCACCATCACCTTAAGTGCTGAACAAAAACGCAAGACAATACGCATATATGTTGAGGATACAGGTATCGGCATGACAGCAGATGAACTTGAAAAAGCGCTTACGCCTTTCGGTCAGGCAGGCGCTTCTCTTGTTCGCACTCAGCAAGGCACAGGCCTTGGCTTGCCACTCGTTAGCAACCTTGCTGAGCTACATAGTGCAAAATTTGAAATTGAATCAGAAAAAGGCCGCGGCACTAAAATTACACTTAAGTTTCCCGGCAACCGCAGCCTAAAAGCAGGCGACACCCGGATCACCAATACCGAGCAAAGCGACTGGAGCATTTAAACTACGGCCATCCACAGCCTAGCCTCCACATGCCGCTTTGTAAGCACCCTCAAAGATCATAGCCCAACCGTGACTGTAACCACCACGCACGCCTTCCGCCATATCAGCAAACACCTCCCAATTGGTTTGCTTTAGCTCCACCATAGTGCGCTGGCTATCCAACTCAGTAAACGTCACTTCAACAAGGCTCATAGGGCCTACTTCATAATCTGGCGTTGGGATGTGAAAATCCATACTAAAGAAACCATAGGGATCATAGGTTTTCACTGTTCCCCAGTGGGTTTCACGGCCTTTGGCCCCCATTTCGGTTATTTTGCCGCCGGGCTTCTTATCAATGGCAATGCCTTCTGCTGGAGCCCCTGCCATTGCGGACGTGGTGAATTTACCTAACGGCCACCATGTATGCATTTCATCCACAAAAACAGTAAAAGCTTTCTTCTGATTGCAAGGCACTTCAATGCGTTTAATGATTGGATCTAACATTATCTTTTCCCTAATTAGTTTTCATGCGCCGCGCAATTTCAGCACTGTAGGCGGACAGAGCGTCCGACCAGAAGCTGTCTAAATAATCACGGAGTTCAGAAAGCCCCTCTCGTCGAATACTATAAAGTCGGCTGGTGCCACGCGGTTCCACGCTAACGAGGTTTGCATCCTGCAAAACCTTTAAATGTTGAGAAACAGCGGGCCTGCTAACGGGTTGATGTTCGGCAAGTTGCCCAACAGTTTGCGGCTGATCTCGAAGCGCCTCAAAAATATGACGACGCGTTTGATCAGCCAGTGCAGTAAATATATCTTCGTAAGCCATAACTTACCGTAAGTCATAACTTACCAAAGAGTCAAGACGGTGTTAGAAATTTTCTTCGGTTCAACACAACACGTTTCTACGCAGCACCGAAACCAACCTTTCTGGGTAAAGTTATTGTTGCCATAGAGAACACCATTCCTCGTTTATTCAAAAGCTTAATTAACGCTAGGTTAGTTGGAGGAAATTTAGCTAGAACAGGATACTCATTATGCACTTCGGTCTGATTGGCGGCATTGGCCCTGCAGCAACTGAATTCTATTACCGGAATATGGTAAAGATATTTAAAGAGCATCAAACCAAACTTGAGCTAACAATAACGCACGCTGATACAGCAACGTTGGTCAGCAATATGGTTACAGGCGAAAAAGCTAAACAAGCTCAGGTATTCCTCACCCATATTAACCGCCTTCAAGCTGCTGGCTGCGATATGGTTGTCGTTACTTCGATGGCAGGTCATTTCTGCATTGATGAATTGATAGAAATTTCACCATTACCTATTTTGAACATAGTGCCAATTCTGGACAGATACTTCGTCAAAGCTGGCATTAAAAAAATAGGTTTGATCGGCTCCGAAGCTGTAATGACCTCCAAGATATATGGGGGCATCCCATCTATCGAAGTTCTACTTCCTGACAGTGAAATACTTAGTGAAGTGAGTAGTACCTATTTTAGAATGGCAAAGGCTGGTTTTGCTACAGAAGAGCAACGCACTTTTTTTCATACTGTTGGCCAAGAACTATATTCTTCAAAAGGGGCAGAAACAGTTGTGCTAGGCGGCACAGACTTATTTCTAGCTTTTGAAGAACAGGACAGCAGTTTTCCAGTACTTGATTGCGCCCTTGTTCATATTGAAGAAATGCAAAGACTAGCAAGCTAGCTGGGTGACCAATTAGAAATAAATCTTGGCACCTAAGACAAAACCATCTTTACCGATGCGTTGGTCAAGGGAGGAAGATTCGTAAGACAGGCTAATCTCGAAGTTATCACCAACAAAGGTAGAGAGCCCAACGGACCAATCCCACAGGTTGGATTTTCCATCTCGAAAATCATATCCCACGTGCGTAAGCAAAGTCAGCGATGAGACCATTGGAATAGGTAATTCGAGATCCAGATAATTGTAAAAACTATCTACACCCGGTGTACTCCAGCGCCCCTTGGTAGCGTAGGCCATACCGCCCTTAATATAAGCAAGGCCAAAATCACGCGCGATGCTTGCTTTTATTTCAGGGTAATATTCTGATCCCTTACCGTGAATACCCTCAAGCTCAACGGATACATCGTAAATATATGTGCCGTCGTCCCAGCTGTATCCGGCGTAAAATTCTGTGCGGGCATCGTTACCAAAACCGTCTTCAATAGATGCGCCGTCCACACCTACATAAAAACCAGATTCATGGAACGCTGCGAGAGATGCGAAAGCTGACACATCTCCATCAGAAAGACGAAGCCCTCGGTCCCGATAATCGGAGGAAGCCCCAGCGAAGCCATCAAAGTCCCATGCTGGCTCACCGTCTTGCGCATTTGCACCAAACGAAAAACTGCTGCTAGCAATACAGCCGGCCAGCATCATACTTGCGACTTTAAAATTCACGAAACTATCCTCTCGGTCTACTGTCTCAATTATTAGTTTTCTATCAGCAGGAGTGGGTCGAGCCGCACCTTACCCCAGTTAACGCGCCAATCGACATGCGGACCGCTTGCACGTCCTTTAGCCCCTATCGTGCCTATACGTGTACCCTGCTCAATCACTTGGCCCTCACTTACATCAACACTGTTCATATGAAACAGCGTCGAAGTAACACCATGACCGTGATCAATAATTACGATACCTCCCTCAAGGAGAAAATCACCCGCAGCGAGCCGCACTGTTCCACCAGCTGGAGCTGTTATTGGTCGCCCAACAGGGCCAGCTATATCTAAGCCATAATGTGGACTTCTGGGCTTGCCATTCAAAATACGCTGGCTACCATAAAATCCGGAAAAACGACCCTCTGCAGGCTTATCAAACCCTTGCAGCCAATATGTATCATCTGTAGTGAATGACCGTGCTTTGCGAACACGTCCGGTCTCAGTACGGCGACGTTCTTTCCACTCAGGTGGCGGCGTTACGGTTTTGGGCGGCAAGCCTTCAACACGCTCAATAGCAAATACACGCTTTTCCACCTTCAACAACTGTTCCTTGCGCGTACCGTCCCGTTTGATCACGACAAGCGAAGCAGTTGGCGCTGCGTCCCTGCCAAAGCCAAATACAAATTCGCCTTTGTGCCCAACCTTCACAACTTTACCATCCAAGAGCACCTTGGTGCCCGGCTCAACGGTGCCGTGCACAAGCCCACCTTGGGCAATAGAACCCGCGAGCGCTAAATCGCTGTAATCAGCGGCATATGAAGGCACGCTTCCGATCAGCAAAAGGGACAATATGGCAGTTAATAATTTCATTAATGGGACCTAACTAAAAAATGTCGGCAAAAATACGGCAACGACAGCACCGTAGCTTACAACAAACTGCCTTGGCGGCCATCGTCTATTTTTGTTTTTTTAGGTGATGCCTTTTTGGGTTTTTGCGGCTTAGCTTGCTTAGGCTTCGTAGATTGATCATCAACTACCTCAACAGATGTTTTACCATCCGCAAAACGTACCGTTAACTGATCACCTGCAACAAGCCCTGCGGACTTGGAAACAGGCAAACCATCAGCACCTTCCACCAAGGCAAAACCGCGGTCTAGGACACGTTCGTAAGACAAACTATCCAGCATGCGGCTCGTTGCCTCTAGACGGTTACTCAAATCCGCTAGCTTACGATCATATGCAGGTGCTAACCGCGCGCCACTTGTAGCCAGCTGACTTTCACGAAACGCCACCATCTGCTTCAGTCTGCTAGCACTAAGTCCGCCCAGCAAGCGGTTCAGTTGAATTGATTTTTGCTGGCTAACATTCTGCAGCCCTCTTGGTAACCTATCCGCCAACTCGTCAAAACGCTGGCTCGCCAGGCCTAACAA
>JBFOLV010000603.1:0-5423 GCA_040830325.1 Kordiimonas sp.
AAACACAGTACGCTTTACCTTACCAACTTCGTGATCCTTTTTTAGCCGAGGATTACTCCTCCAGATATAAATGGCAAAGACAACCATCACCATACTGCTTAGAAGTTTCAGTGGCGTGATATAAAGCTCTATGAAAGAGAAAACTGCTTTCAGGCCAAATGCAGCCAATATTGCATAAAATGTGTCGCCTGCAGCGGCGCCTAGGCCTATTAAAAAACCGTCGCTCGCCTTACCAAATAAAGCACGACGCAAACAAATAATGTTAATGGGACCTACCGGGGCGGATAACGCGACGCCAAAAGCCACACCCCACAAAGCGTATGTAAATGACTCCACCAAATTCTCTAGTACCTAACTTTCAAAGCCGGCAAATTTCCATTTTAATGTTTCACCTGCATGGTACGGTGCAATATGTGTGTCACTTGCCTTAATAAGTTCAGGTACTTCACTTTCCCCGCGCTCTAAAACGACACGCTTTTCATTAAGTGGCAAGCCATAGAATTTGGGACCATTCTCTGACGCGAAAGCCTCAAACTTGTCGAGCGCATTTTCTTCCTCAAACACAGCTACATAGCTCTCAAGAGCATGGGGAGCATTAAATATACCTGCGCACCCACATGCCGAAAGTTTGGCTCCGACAGTATGCGGCGCAGAATCCGTACCCAGGAAAAACTTCGCTGACCCTGATGTCGCGGCCTTACGAAGAGCAATTCTGTGTTTTTCCCTTTTTATGATCGGTAGGCAATAGAAATGAGGCTTAATACCACCAACAAGCATCGCATTACGGTTATACTCAAGATGATGAGGCGTAATCGTCGCCGCAACATTAGCACCGTTTTCTTCTACAAAAGCCGCAGCTTCAGCTGTTGTAATATGCTCGAATACGATTTTAAGTTCAGGGAAATCAGCAACAACGTTTACCATCACCTGATCAATGAAGACCGCTTCACGGTCAAAGATATCAATATGGTTATCTGTAACTTCGCCGTGTACCAAGAGCGGCATACCAATACGCTGCATTACCTCAAGCACTGGATAAATGCGTTTCACATCGGTTACGCCGTGGCTGGAATTAGTCGTCGCGTTAGCCGGATAAAGCTTACATGCGGTAAAAACACCATCCTTATAGCCACGCTCAATTTCTGCTGCTTCAATCGAATCTGTCAAATAGCATGTCATCAAGGGGGTAAAGTCCATACCCTCAGGAACTGCCGCCAGAATACGCTTCCTATAGGCATCACCAGCCGCAACCGTTGTAATCGGTGGTGTCAAATTAGGCATAATGATCGCCCGAGCAAATTGACGCGCAGTATAAGCAACCACAGTGTTAAGCATGTCCCCATCACGTAAATGAATATGCCAATCATCAGGTTGCCTAATGATCAAACGCTCCATCGAACCATGGGTTTCACTTGTTGCAGTATCGGCTGTAAACGCAGTCATTGAAAATACTCGGTTTTAGTAACGTTAATATAATTGCTTGCCGTTGTAACGAGCCTAGCCACTGCTTACAACTCGAAACACACCAGTTCTTACGAGAAAGTCCCTTGAATGTTGGCAATAAGTCGTTATCTCTGCATCATCCATAGATGAACGCTATTCGACATAGGTTGAAACATTATGACAGCAAAATTGCTCCGTCTTGAAAATAGAGCTGTAATTCAGGTTTCTGGCTCAGATGCCAAGAGCTTCTTACAAGGCCTGGTTACGAATGATGTTGATAGCGTTTCTGCCGATCAAGCCGTTTATGCTGCTATGCTTACACCTCAGGGTAAATTCCTATATGACATGATCATAGTTGCCGAAGGAAATAATTTGCTGCTGGATGTGGAAGCCTCTCGCAAGTCAGATTTATTCCGTCGCTTGATGATGTACAAACTACGTGCAAATGTTGACCTTACCGAATTACCCCACTCCGTCTGGGCACTTTTTGACGGTGATGCGGAACACGGCGTTAGCTATCCAGACCCAAGGCATAAATCCCTTCATAAGCGCGTTATAGCTGAGAGCGAGCCCGTAACGGGAGCTGACTCACTATCTTTCGACACATATGAGGAACGCCGCATTCGGCACGGAATACCTGATAGTAGTCGCGACATGGCTGTTGAAAAGCACTTCTGGCTGGAAACTAACGCAGAAAAACTGAATGGCGTTTCTTTCACAAAAGGCTGTTATGTTGGGCAAGAACTGACCGCCCGCATGAAACACCGCACCACCCTTAAGAAGAAAATCGTACCAGTTAAGTTTCTCACAGGCACACCTAAAACTGGCGCTCTCATTGAAACTGAAGCAGGGAAAAAGGCCGGGGAAGTTTTAACTACAGTCGGACCATATGCCCTAGCCTATCTTCGCCTTGAATATCAGGACACACCACTAGCAGCTGAAGGCGCTAGCATTACAACACATCTATAGCTCACTATACATGTTGGCTGTTAATAGCCTAGGTCTCTATAATGCCTTGTAAAAGCTTCACTCTTGCGTAGAGCATTCAAATCTGGTTCTTTTCCATAGGGAGAACCGGAAATGAAACAGTCTAAACAGCTACGCCAGCAAGCTTTGCGTCAGAAAAAAGACCTTAGGAAAATACTTGTCCTAGTCTTGATTTTTCTGGCCATAATACTGTTCATGTATACTGCATAAAGTCGTCACACGTCATATGTGAGTCCATAATGAAGATTACTTCGGAGCGATGACTACACCGATTTTGTCAATAGATTCACCGTCCGATGAAAACCCAAACACACCACGAAACACTTCTCTGTAATCCCTCTCTGGGATAGGCAAAGTGGTAGCGGAAAAAATTGGCTTACCGCCTGTCTCAATCCAATCAAACTCCTGACGGCGTTGACGCACTGCTTCCACTGGCAAATCTTCACCAAATGTTTTTCCCTGGTATGTCATTCCAAACAAACTTTCGCAGGATGTACCACACACCTTATACAGATAAGTATCATCCTCCTGACGCTCCAGAAGCAGCAACCAAGGTATAACATCCGCTATTTCCTGAGGCTTATACGAGCTCCACGGCACTGGGTACCCTGAACCAACATTTGACTGCCAAACTTTATGAAAGAGCCGAACCGGATGAATTTCAGGGATCTCTTCAACTTCAATGTTTAAAAAATAACTCACTTGGTCCGCCATTATTTGGGGGCAACCACCACCCCAATCTTATCAATCACATTGCTGCCAGAAGAAAAACCAAACACCCCTCTATAAATCTCTCTGTTTTCCTTACCTTCCATCGGTAAAGTGGTCTCAGAGAGCAAAGGCCCTTCACCTGCTTGAATCCGGTTGAATTCCTCTATTCTTTTGTCAATCGCCGCACGGGGCATATCCTCACCGAAATACCCCCCTTCATGTGGTCGTCCAAAGAGCATCTCGCATCCAGTGCCGCAAATTCGATAATAATAGCGACCATTTGCCTTTGGTTCCAAAAGCAGCAGCCAGGGAATGGCAGTCGCGGCTGCTTCTGGCCTCACGGCGCTCCAAGGAACAGGCTGCGTTTCTGCCTCAAGTGCCTGCCATAGACCATTGAATACCGCGACAGGGTGCTCTGAAGGTATCTTGTTTATTTCAATATGGTCAAAGTAGCGCATTCTAATCCCCAGTCAGAAGTTATTCAGGAGGAAAACCACTAGCCTTCCGAATAATAGTCGGGGATCAAATCATGTTTTAGGGGCTATGACTAGTGCAAAACGGTCAATTTCATCTGAGGTTGTACTGAAACCAAACACACCTCGATATACGCCTATCGTCTCTTTATTCTTAAAGGGTAACATCGTCTTGGAAAACAATGGCCCATTACCCGCGGCAATATTTGCGAGTTCTTTCAGCCTGTCGGGCATAACAGCTTCTGGCAGAGCTTCATCCAAATGTAGGCCTTGGTGGTTTCTACCAATCATCTGCTCAAACGAAGCACCACAGAAACGGATCAAGTATCTGCCGGCCTTTGCAGCAACCAACATACTCATCCACGGCACTATTTCGGGAACTACCGAAATAAGCTTATCATTCCACGTGGCAATTCCTTGGTCTTTAGGCAATTGCTGCCAAAATTGATGAAACTGCTGAACCGGGTGCGACACGGGAATCGCATCCACATCTATATATTCAACATCAAAGGACAATAAAGTCTCCATCTCGCAAATTCATGCCCGATCAGCGAAACACCCTGCAACAAAAAAGGAGCCATAAACAGGCCCCTTTTCAAAAATTTTAGCTTTTTAGCGCTGCTTGCGCGGCAGCGAGCCTTGCAATTGGCACCCGGAACGGGGAACAAGACACATAATCCAGCCCAACACTGTGGCAAAATTCGACCGAGGCCGGATCACCGCCATGTTCTCCGCAGATACCTAGCTTTAGATCAGCTTTTGTTGACCGGCCACGCTCAGCACCTAGCTTCACAAGTTCACCAACGCCTTCTTGGTCGATAGACACAAATGGGTCTTGTGCGAAAATGTCTTTCTTCACATATTCATCAAGAAAACGCGCAGCATCATCACGGCTAATGCCAATCGCTGTTTGCGTCAGGTCATTTGTCCCGAATGAGAAGAAGTCCGCTGAATTGGCTATTTTTGCGGCCTGAAGAGCCGCCCTTGGCAGCTCAATCATCGTACCAACCATATAGTCGACACGCTTGCCTTTTTCCGCAAACACTTCTTCCGCGGCGGCTTCGACACGAACACGCAGCATCGCGAGTTCTTTTTCAGTGGCAACAAGCGGGATCATGATCTCAGGTACAACTGTGTCACCAGTTTCTGCTTCAACAGCGAGTGCCGCTTCAAAAATTGCCCGTGCCTGCATTTCATAAATTTCTGGGTATGTAATACCGAGGCGACAACCTCGGTGACCCAGCATCGGGTTAAATTCATGCAGATCACTCGCACGGCGTTTCAAGACAGCAACATCAACGTTAATCGCATTCGCTACATCTTCAAACTCAGCCTCACCGTGCGGCATAAACTCATGCAGTGGTGGGTCCAAGAGACGAATTGTCACTGGCAGCCCGTGCATGATTTTGAAAATCTCTTCAAAATCGCCTCGCTGCATAGGTAGCAGCTTCTCAAGCGCTTCCTTACGGCCAGCAAGATCTTCAGCAAGGATCATTTGGCGTACTGCAATAATACGCTCGCCCTCAAAGAACATATGCTCTGTGCGGCACAGACCAATACCTTCTGCGCCAAACTCACGGGCTGTCGCCGTATCATTCGGTGTATCGGCATTTGTGCGTACGTTCATAGTGCGGTATTCATCTGCCCAAGCCATTAGCTTAGAGAAGTCACCAGATAGTTCTGGTTGAAGTGTTTTCACCTCTCCTACCATCACGTCACCGTTGGAACCATCAATGGTCAGGATATCGCCCTTTTTGATCTCGCGGCCAGCACACGTCATCAAGCCGCCATTGCCGTCAATGCGCAATT
>JBFOLV010000604.1:0-4366 GCA_040830325.1 Kordiimonas sp.
AATCCACCCTAAGAATCAAACCTCCAAATTATTTAGTTAAGATTTTTTAACTTTTTTTAACCTACCAAGGTGAGGATTTGATCTTGTTATTCGTCTTAGTAAAAGAGGGCCGTTAGGAACGCGTAAATTTATATCCAGAGAGAGCTCAACAATAAAACGACTGTGAGGATTGGGAAACACTAATACACGGGGAAGTTTTATGAAATTAGGTAAGAAACTATGCTTAAGCACTTCTTGTATTGCTTTAGCAAGTGGATTGTCGGTGAGCGCTCAAGATGCCACCACCAACCAAAATGCATTAGCAATCGAGGAAGTGGTTGTTACCGGTTCACGCCGGCCTGCACGTACAAACGCGGACACACCCGCACCAGTTGATGTGATCGGCCAGTCCGAATTCGCCAATCAGGGTGGCGGGGACATGTCAAATCTACTACGGACAGTAGTACCATCCTACAATGTAAAGTCAGAGCCCATCAATGATGCCTCTACTTTCATTCGCCCAGCTAATCTTCGAGGCCTAGCACCGGATCAAAACCTCATTCTGACAAATGGTAAACGCCGCCACCGCGCTGCGGTTATAACCTTTTTGGGAACAGGTCTCGCTGACGGCGCACAAGGTGCGGATGTATCCGTTTTTCCAGCCATCGCTCTCAAACAAGTTGAAGTACTGAGGGACGGTGCATCAGCACAATATGGTTCTGACGCAATCTCTGGCGTAATCAACTTTGTGCTACGCGACGACAATGAAGGTGGCACTTTCGAAGCCAAATGGGGCCAAACCTATGAAGGCGACGGGGACCAAGTTCAATTCTCTGCCAACAAAGGCTTACCTCTCGGCGAGAACGGCTTCTTGAACCTTTCAGCAGAATGGCGCGAAGGTAAAGCAACAAGCCGCAGCGTACAGCGCGACGATGCTCAGGCACTTATTGACGGCGGCAATACTGCAGTTGCGAACCCCGCCCAAATTTGGGGTCTACCTGAACTTAAGAATGACTGGAAAGCGTTCGTAAACTTTGGTGTTGAGATTAGTGATGATGCCGAATTTTACGGTTTTGGTAACTATGCACAGCGCGAAGTCGAAGGTGGCTTCTATTACAGGAACCCAGACACACGCTCGGGCGTGAATGTTGCTGGTAATCAGCGCCTCATCGGTGACATGACACCCGGCGACGGCATTACCTGCTCTGGCGGTATCAACTTCAATGAAGGCGAAGCAACAACAGGTACAGTAGTTGACCCTCACATAGTTGGCGCAGCAGATGATGCAGCTCGGCTTGCTGCTATTGCGGCTGATCCAAACTGCTTCGTCTTTAACGAAATGTTCCCAGGTGGTTTCACTCCGCAATTTGGCGGCGTACTGAATGATATTTCAGGTGCGATGGGTATCCGCGGTGAGTTCGAGAATGGCCTTACATACGATGTAAGTGCACATGGTGGCCGCAATGAAATCAACTTCAACATCAAAAATACCGTGAATCCAAGCTTGGGTTCTGCAACACCAACTGAGTTTGATCTTGGTGCTTACATTCAACTTGAGAAAAACCTCAATGCAGATTTCTCATATCCGGTTGAAGTTGGCTTCTACTCACCCCTGAACGTTGCCTTTGGTGCCGAATGGCGCGAGGAGCAATGGGAAGCTACAATAGGTCAGATTGAAAGCTGGGAAACTGGCATTCTTGCTCAGCCATTCTCTCTTAGAAACGATGTTGGTGAAATTGTTAGCGGCAACCAAGGTTTTGGTGTGGCAGCAAACGGCTTTGCTGGCTTCAGCCCTCAAGTTGCAGGACAACATGACAGAAGCAACCTTGCTTTCTACATCGATCTGGAAACTGACGTCACAGAAAACTGGATACTTGGCTTTGCTGCTCGGTATGAGGACTTTTCTGACTTTGGCTCAACAACAAACTGGAAAGTTTCAACACTTTACCGGTTTAGCGATGCTTTCCGTTTCCGCAGTACTTATTCAACAGGCTTCCGCGCACCAACTATTGGTCAGCAGCAGGTTGTGAATATATCCACTGTGTTTGAAACAGTTGACGGTCGCTTGCAGCTAGCACAGCGTGGTACTATCCCGCCCACAAATCCTGTGGCAGCTAGTTTTGGCGGTGAACAGCTTGGCCCTGAAAAATCTAAATCTTTCAGTGCCGGTTTCTCGTTTGATATCGCTTCTGCAAGTGTAACAGTTGATTACTTCAACATTGCATTACGTGACCGGATCACACAATCGGCGACAATTAACCTGAGCCAACAACAGCGTGATGATCTGGTAGCGTCAGGTGTAACTTTTGCCGCTGACTTGCAAGCATTCCGCTTCTTCGTGAATGACTTTAAAACGAAGACACAGGGTGTCGATGTTGTAGCAACGATCCCGCTTGAGTTAACGGACAGCGGGTCAACTAACCTGACATTCTCTGGTAACTATACAAAAACAGAGGTGACAGATCATAACCCTGGCACACTCGATCAACTTCGTATTGATCAGATCGAGAAAAGCCTACCAACAACACGGTTCAACACCACGCTTACACATAACGAAGAAACATGGCGCGCACTTGCCCGTGTTAATTATGCAAGCTCAATTGTTGAATACCATGTGGGTTCAGGTGACCTCGCCATCGATGTACCGGGAGAGTTCACGGTTGATGTAGAACTTGGCTATACCGTGATGGACGGGTTAGAGATCAGCGTTGGCGCCGCTAACCTTTTCAACAACTATCCGATACTTAATCCATTTGGAGCGGCTGTTGCCGGTGCCAAATACCCGGTTGAAGCGCCTCTAGGTTTTAATGGCGGCAGCTACTACCTACGGGCTCGTTACTCTTTCTAGGCAAAGCTAACTATGGCTTTAAGGGGCGCTTCGGCGCCTCTTTTTATTTCAGAGCATGAAAATTAAGCGCATACCGAATGCATCAATACGATCATTACCGCCAGCAACTTGACTTATGGATGCGCGACTATAGTTGGTTAGTAAACGCACATTTTTCGTAGCCTGCCAGTTCACGCCGACCGCTAATGTCTTTTGTAGACCGCCATTTAGATTGCCCTGCGCCACGGACCCTTCAGATAAATCAATAACATCATACCGCGCAGATAACTGCCACAAGCCCACGCCACCTGTAGTGACAGGACTGGCAACTTCAGTACTACCTAATGAACCTCGTTTGAAATCAAACCGAGTTTCTTCACCAGTGAGATTGTACCCAACTTCGATATATCCTCCGAACAATGTATCTGTCTTACCGGACTCAACAGCTGATTTCGCCCAAAGCAAAGCGCCCTCAGCAATACCGTACAATGCGCCATGTTGAAAACATATCTCACCGGCCAGCATGGTATCAGACGTATGCCCTAGATATTTAAACTGCTTACCAAGCGCAAAACTATAAGGCTTATCACCGTAGCTGAAAGCCTCTGGGTTATTGCCGCGGTATCTAGCAGATCCCCCAAGAAACCAATTCGTTTCCCCAAAACTTAATCCCTTAAAAGCCCGTGCAGCCACTGCCCAATCAGAAGACCCTATTGTCTCGTTAATGTCCCCTTTAAACACTCCAGCAACCCAACCCCAATCATCCCCATTTGATGACGCTCTCAAGCCAAATTTTCGTGCGGCACCAAAAGCCCGGCGAAAAGAGGGACGCTCTATAAAGTTTTTGGATGCACCTGATCGATGCCAGTTGAAGAAGGTCGGCACCTTAGAGTGACCTAGCGTATAGCGTACGTTACCGACCGGCACCTCTAGATAAACATCCTTGAACCGAACATCATCCTCATTAACCGCGGCATGTACTTTGACATTAAAGCGTTTTCCAAAGTTTACCTTTGCGCCCACATCAATAACGTCGAAATCTAGTTCATTAAACTCAACTTGATTATCCTGGTTACTACCACTAGACCAATTGAACGTTACCCGGCCAATCGGCTTAACTTTGATATCAGATGCTGAAACTGGTGCTACAAAAACCAATAGCGGCAAAGCATAGCGCACAGCAGTCGAGGAATACTTCATCTTCAAACAATTCCAGTTGGGCATTAAACTGGATCAGTAGAAACACCATTATGGCCCCATACCGCAATAGTTTATTGGTTTACATAGAAATAAAAAAGGCTACGCAGCAGCCTTAAGCGCAATAGCCAGAGCTTTACCGTCTTCATCTGCGAGAGCAGCATCAATCAACTCATATATTTTTTCTGCGGATCGCGCAGAGGCCGCCATACCATCATACGCCGCAGAAATGGCGTGAAAATTTCGCAGTCCACGCGCATGAGTACTGCCATATCCTTTCACCAAGCGCTGACTAGTCGCAATGGCACAGCCTTGTTCATAGCTTACCTTCGCGGCTGCCTGAATTTGCCCCAACCATGCATC
>JBFOLV010000605.1:0-2500 GCA_040830325.1 Kordiimonas sp.
GCAAGCGTCTTCAACAAGCTTAACAATATAGCCTTTGTCGCATGCATCGCGCACAGACGATTCAACACACTGATCTGTCAGTAACCCCGTGATAATCAGCTGCTCCACACCCAAGTTACGCAGCACATAATCAATTGTCGTGGAATTAAAAACACTGGAGGTGGTTTTTGGGAAAACCATTTCATCACCTACAGGGCCTATAGGGTCGAGGACTTTAGCACCGTGACTACCCTTAGGAACATTAAACTGGGAGATTTTGTAATCCAGACCACGGTCCCGGCCATCCAGTGTCATATTTTCAACAACTGTGAACATCACTTCAATGCCACGCTGCCGGCACGCTTCTTGAAGCCTCTTGGTATTGGCGATAATGTTATTTTCCACTCTTGAGAAAAAGTACGAGAGATCGGGGGGAATATTGTCAGGGTCAATATGGCTGTATTCACCGTGCCCGGCAGCTGCAATATAATATTGCGCATCGATAACAAGAAGAGCAGTTTTCCCTGCTATAATAGGCCTGTCTCTTCCTTCCATTTTATGGGTATCTCTTTCCTGTTCCATAATCCCAATAACGCGCTTTATTCATTTATATAATATTTACAAATATAAACATAAAATAACTTCTTGTAAATATTTTAACAAAATATATACTTCTTACTATACGCACCTTTATACAGTAACAGTATTATATTCTTTTCGGGAGGTACACGTGCAAGATATAGCTGCATATGATGGGGTTGGCCTTGGCGAGTTAATCGCAAAGAAAGAGATATCCGCGTTAGAGCTTGTTGAAGCGACCATTGAGCGCATTGAAAAACTCAATCCGCACCTGAACTGCATTTCTGTAAAAAACTACGACGTTGCTCGCGATCTTGCAAAAAACTATGATCCCTCAAATCAAAAAAGCCCGCTCTCTGGTGTGCCGTGGTTTATGAAAAACCTGATCCTTGGCTATGAAGGAACAGAAACATCCAATTCCTTACGGCCAATGGCAGGATTAATGGCCCCCCATGATAGCTCCCTTATTGATCGAGCAAGAAAAGCAGGGCTGATCCTGGCAGCAAAAACAGCCGTACCCGAAAACGGCTTTTGCATCTCAAGTGAAGCGCCTCTCTATGGCCCCACTCGGAACTGCTGGAATCAGGACTATATCGGGGGTGGTTCCAGTGGTGGTGCTGGCGTTTCTGTCGGGGCCAGGCTTTTACCTTTTGCTCATGCCAGTGACGGCGCGGGCTCAACACGCATACCAGCATCCTTTAATGGCGTGTTTGGACTGAAAGCATCACGCGGCGCAACAAGTTACGCCCCTGACTATGCCGATATCTGGTATGGGGGCGCTGTGGAAGGCTGTATCAGTGTATCAGTTCGTGATAACGCTGCATACCACGATATTATCACCGGTAATAATGTTGGTGAAACATACGAATTTTGCAAGCCAGAAACTAGTTACCTAAGCGAAACGAACAAACAGCCTGGCGCATTGAAAATCGGGTTCTGCACTACTAACCCGTCAGGTGCACCTCTGGACCCTGAATGTGAACTGGCTGTTACAAACACCGCCAAACTTTTGGAAAACCTCGGGCACAATGTCGAAGAGATCGCCTTTTCCCACTCAGGAAAAAGCCTCATGGATACATTCGACAATCTTGCAGCAGTATGCGCAGGCGCTGGCATGCATGCTCTCTCAAACGCCCTCGGTCGCCCCGTGGAAAAAGCAGAATTTACCCGTGTAAACTGGGAACTTGCCGAAAAAGGGAAAACCATATCTGGCATTGACCACTGCGCACACGTTGAACAGTTTCGTATGCTGGGCAGAAGCATTGCCCTTCAGTGTAGTGAGTATGATGTGGTCTTGTCGCCAACATTACCTAAGCCACCACTGAAGCTGGGCTCTTATGACATGGAAAGGCCACTGGATGAGTATGTCCCACTTTTGATGGAGCAGATTATCTATACGCTGGCATATAGCTGCAGTGGACAACCTGCCATGTCTGTTCCCCTGCACTGGACAAAAGACGGCTTGCCCGTTGGCCTGCAGTTTGCGGCAGGGTATGGACAGGAAGGCCTTCTATACCGCTTGGCGGCGCAACTGGAAAAAGCACAGCCTTGGGCTCAGAAAATACCCGACATTGCAAAATGATAGGACAATGACCTCTTAAACGGAACGATTTTTCTCAAGTTCGCTAATACGCTGCTTGGCTTTATCACCCAGTTCTGTGACCAAACCGGCAATGAGAGCCTCAATCATGGCAAAGGCAGGTACGTAAGAATCAAAAGGGGAAGGCGCCTCAATCGTTGTTGACAGCACAACCGTAGCTTCTTCCGCAATTGGCGACAGGTAGGGATCTGTAATCAGGATAATTTCTGCGCCTTTTTGCGCCGCCGCCTGTGTCAACTTCACCGTTTCTTCCTGATATCTGCGAAAATCAAACACCAAGAGAACATCCCGCTTTCCCACGTCCACCAAAAAAGAAGATGTCTCATCATTAAACACATTTAC
>JBFOLV010000606.1:0-2251 GCA_040830325.1 Kordiimonas sp.
AAAAACACTGAAGACTATTTCCTTGCTGGTAAATCTCTTCCATGGTGGGCCATTGGCGCCTCTCTAATTGCAGCGAACATCTCCGCTGAACAAATCATTGGCATGTCAGGCTCTGGCTATGCAATCGGCCTTGGTATTGCGTCATATGAATGGATGGCTGCTATTACGCTCGTGGTAGTCGGTAAATATATGCTGCCTATTTTCCTGAAGCAAAAAATTTACACCATGCCGCAATACCTAGAGCAACGGTACAACCACAGTGTCCGTATGGTTATGGCAACTTTCTGGCTTGCGCTCTATGTCTTCGTAAACCTCACCTCCGTTCTTTGGCTTGGCGCTCTGGCCATCAACACAATTGCTGGCATCGACATTCTCTACGGCATGATATTCCTCGGAGGCTTTGCTCTCGCTTATTCACTCTATGGCGGATTGAAAGCCGTTGCCCTTACGGACATTGTACAAGTTGTACTGTTAATTGGTGGTGGCCTTTTCCTTTCCTACTTAACTCTGGACATGAGCGGAAAAGACGCTGGTGTATTTGGTGGCTTTGCTATTTTAACAGAACAATTCCCTGAAAAGTTCGACATGATCCTCAGCGAAGACAATCCATTCTATAAAGACCTTCCCGGCATCTCGGTTCTGGTTGGCGGCCTTTGGGTAATGAACATCTCCTATTGGGGCTTTAACCAATATATCATCCAACGCGCGCTTGCTGCTGAAAGCCTCGAAGAAGCCCAAAAAGGCATCAACTTTGCTGCTTTCCTAAAGCTTTTGATGCCTATCATTGTGGTTCTTCCAGGCATCGCCGCTGTAATGCTTGCACCTGATCTAGAGCGTCCTGATCAGGCATATCCAACAATGATGAACCTCATGCCTGTAGGACTTAAAGGCTTGATTTTTGCAGCACTTGTAGCAGCAATCGTTTCTTCACTCGCCTCTATGATGAACAGCGTATCCACCATTTTCACTATGGATATCTATAGCCACTATAAGCGTGATAAAGAACAAACACATTATGTAACAGTGGGCCGATTGGTTAGCTTAAGCGCGCTCATTATTGCAATGATTGCAGCACGCCCTCTTCTGGCTAGTTTTGATCAAGGCTTCAAATTCATCCAAGACTTCACAGGGTTCTTTACACCTGGCATCGTCGTTATTTTCCTACTCGGCTTGTTCTGGAAACGGGCAACAGCCTCAGGAGCAATTGTTGCAGCAATTGGCTCCTTCGTTCTGTCATCAGCTTTCTACTATATGCTCCCTGACTACCCATTCATTGACCGCGTAGGCGTTGTCTTCCTTGCTTGTGCAGCAATGGCAATCATTGTGTCTTTGATGGGCAAAGAAGAAGCTCATGCAGAAGCGGTTGATGTAGCGGACATGGACTTCTCAACAAGCCGTACGTTTAACCTACAAGCTGGTCTGATCATTCTGATCCTCATCGCCTTTTATACAACGTGGTGGTAACGGGCAGCCCCGCTGCCATAGCAGTCAACAACAAGAGAACGACACATGAATGCGTTAGATATAGTCATATTTGGTGGTGCGGGTGACTTGTCACTTAGAAAACTCATGCCAGCCCTTTACTTCTTATTCGAAGGCCAAAAACTTCCAGAGGGCAGCCGCATAACAGCTATCTCTCGGGGAGATATGACAACTGACGCATTCTTAAAAACACTGCAACCAAAGCTAAGAGAGTTTCTTGGACCAAAATTCAATCCAGAAACTGCTAAATCCTTTATGGATTGTATCGAGTATCTGAGCTTGGATGTTTCATCTAGCACAGCTTGGCAGCACCTTAGAGATTATCTTAATCCGTCAGAAGACAGAGACATAATTTACTATATGGCAGTACCGCCATCACTGTTCGGCACAATATGTAAACAGTTAAGCTTACATGCACTCAATCCTGCAAATAGCCGTCTGGTTGTTGAAAAACCGCTCGGTGAAGATCAAGAAAGTGCAGAAGCAGTTAACGCATTGCTTTCTGCTGGCTTCAGCGAAAAACAGATTTACCGGATAGATCACTACCTTGGAAAGGAGGCTATACAAAACCTGTTAGCCCTTCGCTTCAGCAACCGCTTAATTGGCGCTGTATGGAACTGCGAGCACATCGAACGTGTTGAAATTACTGTGGCTGAAACCGTTGGTGTTGAGGGACGTGCCGCCTACCTTGATCATGCAGGCGTTTTGCGTGACATGGTTCAAAACCATCTCATGCAAATACTGTGCTGTCTTGCCATGGAAACACCTC
>JBFOLV010000607.1:0-2059 GCA_040830325.1 Kordiimonas sp.
CGGTTTTGACGGTGCGCTCCAGTAGGTGCTCCCGTCCGCTACGCGAACCGCATCAAACTCATACTCAAACCGCCCATCATCCGTAAGGTTGCCCGCTGCATCATATACATTCACCAGCCCATCAAACATGCTGTACTGGTTATTGTCGTTGGCAGCAGGGATGGTCACATTGCCTGTGGTGAAGGCATGGGCATCAAACACATAATCGCTGTTGCTGATATCCTCTGACGTGATGCGGCCCAGATTATCCCGGCCATAGGTGATCTGCACGTCCCCGGAAGAACTGGTTATTGTACCGTCCCCCGCACTATCCAGTGTCACTGTTTTCAGCCAGCCTGTTTGTGCGTCCCCAAATGAGGAAAATTAACAGTCAACTGTATACTGCCCCCGGAATTTGACAACGCACCGCTGTTTGTTGTCGCGTGCGTTGCTTTAGCTCAAAGCACTGTTATCAAACGATAAAACACCAAAGCAGACTACTACGTTCAGGTGTGTATAAAGATAAGTGCAAAATGAGGGGCAGACCATGATCCCATACTGAGTGCAAAAATGGCTCCCTAGGAGTGCTTGGGAGCCGCGCGTCAAGTGAGAAAACTAAGTGTAATATATACAGGAATCGATATCCTAAATATTTACTATACCGCTACCAATTGTTACGCATCTTAATTACTTTAAAGATGGCCCAGAAGCCTAATGCAATCGAAATTACAATATAGCGGAACAGGAAGTTTCTTTCATTAACCACCACGAGGTCAAACTTTAGTACCACCAACCATAGTACTGCAATCGCACCAGCCGCGATTATCAGGGGTTTGATGTTATCCGTATGCCCATGTTCTTGTTTCAAATCCTCACCTCTCTACAGACCTGGGATTGACCCTAAGAGCACATTTGTCGCACCAGCCCTTAGTACCTCAGTCAAACCTACTGGGCCGCCATTAATAGTCAACGCCAAAGCTTCAGTCGTAATGCCTTCTCCATATAGATAGACACCTGTCGCAACTCTACTAGTCGAAATCCCCGGTAGAACCGCCCCAAATGTGCCACCTAAAAGAGTTCTAGTAGCGATTGCGCCTGCATTTTCATTCATGACGAGTCCCTCATAAAGCCCAAAGTTTGCACCTAGATAAGAACTCTTGAGAAACACATTGGCCGACACCGCTTCAAAAGCGAGAGGCATTGAGAATAGCGCCACGCTTCCCGCTGCCACGATGTTCACTGCCGTTCGTATATCCTGAGAAAAGGCCCTGCCATAACCAAGAATTACAGCGGTCTCTGCAGCTCTTGCACGGGCAGCGCCATAGTATGCATTAATCTCTTGCGCAGTCCAGCCACTGCCGCCAGCGCGGTCGCCTGGCAGCCTTTGCGAACCAAGCGAACCGCTAAGTCGTGAGCCGATCCAAGTGGCGCTATCGTGCAGCAATGGGTTAAATGTCGATGTCGAAGATGTGCGGAGTGCTGTTATCACAAAGCATGCTGCGAGATTCTCGCCGGCAGCGCATGGTACCTGTGTGGCGCTCTGTGTTGTATAGATAGGCACTGATATAGAGTAACCTCCTCTGCCACCGCCAGCGGCGGCGGGGAAACCACCGGCACCCGCACTGTTGGTTGTACCCACTTCGGCATGACAAGTCTCCGCTTCGGATTTATCATCATCGGCTGTTCGTCTGATTCGGCTTCCCGTACAAGTGAATTCCCCACTCAACCCCATCGGATCTACATTGTTCACCGGATCGTTGTGCACATAGGCGTACATGTTAAGGCCATCAGCGTAGCCGATCGGGTCCTGGCTCATGAAGCGGCCTTGTTTGGGGTTATAGTAGCGGTTGCGGTAATAATAGTTGCCCGTCTCCTCATCCACACGGCGGGCTGTGAAGCGGTAGGGGCTGGTGGCCTCGTCCGCACCCTGCCCGTATACATCCGTGGTGAACTTGTTGGTCACTGCGCCAGCGGCACTGGTGGCCGCAATCATGCTGCCCTTGCCGTCCAGATGCAGATACTTCTTCGTGCTGCCTTCCAGTACCATCAAGGGCGTGTCTATGCCCGGGCCATACACATA
>JBFOLV010000608.1:0-12766 GCA_040830325.1 Kordiimonas sp.
ATTATAATTAATGAAAGTCTTCAGGTATGCATAATTTTAAGTTTGCAGCATTGTCTTGGCGCATGCTTGTCATATTGGGGATGTCACTGATTGGTTTTGGTGGCGTCCAAGCTTCAAACATTCAATTCAATCTTGGCGGACATAATGTGGCCGTTGAGGGTGACCTAAAAGGCTTTGAGCTTACAGTAGATAGCAAGGCTGTCGAAGACGGCTTGGACGTTGCGGTCTTAACTTTAACAAGTAAGGTCGCTGCTGAACCGCCCAAACTTATGGTTAAATGGTCGATCCCATCGTCTGACATTTCCGGCAGGTGGACACCAGAAGTGAATGGTCGCCACCAACTTCCTGCGGATTGGAGTGGTGTGCAATTGGAATCTATCCTTACACGCAACGCACCTGTGTTGGCACTATTTGGCCACGGTGATGTAAACCGCCATACTGTTGCAGTATCTGACGCTGTAAATTTGGTGAATATTGCTGCGAAAATCCGCGAGGAAGATGGCCGTATTTATAACTCGATCGAGTTGCTTTCCGAGAAGCATAAGAAAACGCGGCAATATCAGGTGGCACTTCGTCTGGACCAGCGCGCGGTGCCGACATACACATCGCTAGATGGTGTCTCGTCCTGGTGGGCGTCAATGGAGGCTTACAAGCCTGCCCCTGTTCCTGAACTTGCAAAAGAACCAATGTATTCCACATGGTATAGTTATCATCAGAATGTTGACCATGACACGCTGATCAAGGAAGTGGAACTGGCGGCTGACATGGGCTTTAAGGCCATCATCGTGGATGATGGTTGGCAGACAACAGACAGCAACCGTGGTTATGCCTATACCGGGGATTGGAAGCCTGAGCGCCTTCCTGAGATGAAGCGCTTTGTAGATGAGGTTCATGAGCGCGGCATGAAGGCTTTGCTATGGTATTCCCTACCGTTTGTTGGAGAAAATTCTGAAGCTGTTAAAACGTTTGAAGGTAAATTTCTAAAGCACTTCGAGAGCTTGGGTGCTTATGTTTTAGATCCTCGTTACCCTGAAGTTAGGGAGTTCCTTATTGGGCACTATATCCATGCTGTTAAAGAGTGGGGCTGGGATGGTCTGAAGCTGGATTTCATCGATCAGTTCAGAAGTGATGAGAATACTGTTTTGGAAGCAACTGATGGTCGTGATTATGCATCAGTCTATGAAGCAGTAGACAGATTGATGACGGATATCATTGTTCAGCTTCGTGAAATAAATCCGGATGTGATGATTGAGTTTCGCCAGCGTTACATTGGCCCGGCTATGCGTAAATACGGTAATATGTTCAGAGCGACAGATATACCAAATGGTGCTGTTGTGAACCGGGAGCGTATTGTTGATTTGCGCCTATTGAGTGGAGATACGGCGGTTCATTCTGACATGATTATGTGGCATCCAGATGAGTCAGTTGAGATTGCTGCTCTGCAGTTTGTGAATATATTGTTTTCCGTGCCGCAGGTTTCGGTAAAGCTTGGCGCTGTTCCGGAAGATCATTTTAAGATGATCCAATATTACACAAAATACTGGGCTGAAAATCGTGATGTGCTGCTTGATGGCGATTTCAGCACTTATGGTATTTGGGAAAAATACCCTTTGGTTAGTGCCATCAAAAATAGCAAGCGCATTGTGGCGCTGTATAATGACCAAGTTATTCGGATCGGGGATACTGATCTTAAGGAACTCGACCTGATTAACGGCAAGAAATCTCAAAAAATTGTCGCTGATGTTGTTCGTGACTTGGGCGGCTATGATTTGGTTGTGAAGGACTGTTTTGGACAGGAGGTGTCACGCCGTTCTGTTCAATTGAACTCAGGGCTACATTCTTTTGATGTTCCTGTTTCGGGGATTGTTCAGTTGGTGCGACACTAGAATATTGGTTTATCGTTACAAGGATTCGCCCTGCATATTGTGGGGCGTTTTCTATTTTTAGGGTGCACCAAAGCTTGATTTGATTCGGCCAAAAGATTTGTTAAAAGCCTCTTGTCTCAGCCCGCGAACTAAATGGTTCCGTGGTGCAAAACGAAACAACTCCCTGAAAAATATAAACTTATCGGATTTTTCATTCCTGAAAATGGATGTTAATAGAAAAAAGTTGCATCAAGTATTATAAATATGATAAATCATAAAAATAACATTATATATAAATATGTGATCATTTGGGAGGTACCATCTAATGGTTGGTAACAAAACGTATACAAAGTTCTTGCTTGCCACATCCGTGGCATTGTTGCCGCTGCAGGCCGCGGCAGCTCAGCAAACGAGTAGCACTGACGAATTTGAAGAAATTGTCATCACTGGTATTAAGCGCAGCCTGCAATCATCCATCGGCATGAAGCGTGACGCTAATGTAGTTGTGGATGGTATTTCTGCAGAAGATCTGGGCGTATTCCCGGATGGCAACGTTGCTGAATCATTGCAGCGTATTACGGGTGTCTCTATTTCTCGTTCAGGTGGTGAAGGACGCTTCGTGACAGTACGAGGCCTTGGCCCTGAATATAATACGGTACTAGCGAATGGCCGTATTCTGGCAACTGAAAACTCAGGCCGTGAATTCAGTCTCGATGTATTATCTGCGGATCTTATTAACGGCGCGCAGGTTTACAAAGGCTCTCAGGCCAACCTAACCGAAGGTGCGATCGGTGGTACTGTTAATATGACCACATGGCGCCCGTTTGACATTAAAGGTCAGCGCTTCGTAGCTTCTGCTGCTGGTACACATGATACCAACTCGAAAAAAGAAGACATCAAAGGGTCGGCACTTTACAGCAATACCTGGAACGATGGCACGGTTGGTTTCCTAGCATCACTTTCATATAGTACTCGTAACGTGAATAGGCATGGTACTTTCTCTGATGGTTTGCGTGCATATGATATTGACCTCGGTAATGACGGTACAATAGATCATCCAGATACTCAGGTTTTGTTCTCTCAGCGTTATCAGGTGCATGAACAAGATCGTGAACGTTTTGGCGGTACTGCAGTATTCCAGCTTGCTCCGAACGATAACCATAAAATCACAATCGATGGCTTGTTCTCGAAGTTTGATGTTGATGACAAAAGTACTGAGATTGCATACCCGTTTAACTCTGGTGGTGGCAATAACTGGTCTAATGTTACGATTGAAGATGGTATCCTTACTAAGGGTACGAAAACTACATTTGCTGATGTAATTCAAGCCAAGCTGCCACGTGATACATCCACGTATCAAATTGGTTTCAATCATGATTGGCAGGTGAATGACAGTCTGAATATTACGACTGATGTAGCTTACTCAAAAGCAGAGGGTAAAGGCTTTGGTAAAAGCCGTTTCTATGTGGTGCGTAAGCTGACGGAAATGACCTATGACCTTTATGGTGGTGACTTCCCGCTCGTAACAACCGTTGAGGATTTGAATGATCCGTCAGGGTATCGTTCACACGTTGGTTCTCACTTTGGTAGCGATACAAAAGATACTGTTTTCGAAGGTAAGATCGACTTCACGTATGACCTTGAAGACTTCGGTGCCGTTAAGTCTGTTTCTGGTGGCGTTTATTACTCTGACCGTGAAAAAGATATTAGAGCTTCGCGTCGTGGCCCTTGCGCAACATGCTTGAATGGTGGTCCAGTCGAAATTCGTGATACTTCTATCTTTACGCCGTTTAATCCGAGTGGTCTTCTTGGTGGTGCATCCGGTACGTTTGATAATGCTTGGGTATCTTTCGACTTTGACCGCGTACTCGATTATTACCAAAGCGAAGAGGCGCTAAGTCAGCTGGACCCAGATCGCCGTGCAAACGTAGAAGGCCGGCTCGCTGCTGGTGGTTATACGCCGACAGTCAATGCAGGTGGTTCTTCCAATATTGCTGAGAAGAGTTACGCAGCTTATATCCAAGCAGAGCTTGGTGGTGATAACTGGGGTGCGCTCGTTGGTGGACGTTTGGTTTCAACAGACCAAACCTCAACAGGTCAGTTCGTTGAACTTATCGGTGTTGAAGAAATCACCAATAGTGACGGTACTGTAGAGAACCGTAATCCGATCTTGGGTGACCCTGAGGTTGTTGGCTTTAAGAACAAATACACATACTTCCTGCCAAATGTAAGTTTCCGTATGGACCTTACGGAAGATGTGGTACTTCGTGCCGGCTATTCTCAAACACTAACACGCCCAACACTTAGCAGCTTGTCTACTGGTGTTAGCTATAATGTGCAGGTTGGCTCTGAGCGTATTTCTGGCTCAAACCCTGAGTTGAAACCGTTCCGCGCAAAGAACTATGACGCGTCTCTTGAGTGGTATTTCAATGACGTTGGTGCGTTAACGCTTGCTGGTTTCCACAAAGACCTCAGCTCTTTCTTACTGCGTACGACAGAGTCTGAGATTCAGCATGGTATTGATTTCGCGTCTAGCCGTCCACGGAATGCTGGTGAAGCTACGATCACTGGTTTCGAACTTGCCTATCAGCAGATTTTCGAAACTCTACCAGCTCCATTTGATGGTCTTGGTGTTCAAGCAAACTATACGTTCATTGACAGTACTGGTGACTTCTCATCATTAGGTGGTGAAGCTGGTATTCCGCTTGTTGGTCTCTCTAAGCACAACTACAACTTGGTTGCATTCTACGAGAAAAACCGCATCAAACTTCGTTTTGCTTACAACTATCGTAGTGACTATCTAAGTGAGCCGGTTACTTGGCTTGGTGATACGAAGGATACAAGAGCTTTCGGCCAACTTGATTTCCGCGGCAGCTATGATGTTACAGATAATGTCCAGGTCTTCCTTGAAGGTATCAACATAACGAATGCTACTGGCGGTGATTTCTTTAACGGTAACAAGCGTATCGTTACAGGTTATTCCGACTTTGGTGCTCGTTATGCAGCAGGTGTCCGTGTTCAGTTTTAGGCAACGTAAAAACTGAACACTTCCCTACTCGTCAGCGTGCGGTGCAGCACGCTGGCGATTTTTTGTTTAGCCATGTAGATATTGAGTATGACTGTACACGCTGCGAAATTTGATCACCTGGATGGGAAGGTTGTTAAGCAATATACCCTTTCTAACCGGTACGGGATGGAAGTTGATGTGCTAAACTTTGGCGCGATCATTCGCTCCATTAGAGTACCGCACGAAGGAAAACGGCTTGATGTGGTGCTGGGTTGCGATTCCATTGCGGACTATTGTGCTTCCGGCGCCTATTTGGGAGCAGTTGTTGGTCCGTACGCTAATCGCATTGCGAAAGGTTGTTTTGAGCTGGACGGTAAGACTTTTCAGCTAGATTGTAATGAGAATTCAAACCACCTTCACGGTGGAAAGAAGGGCCTAGATAAGCAGTTTTGGCTAGCAACGGAAATTGGTCTGGAGAGTGAAGCTTCTATCCTGTTCCATTATCAGAAGGCGCATCTTGAAGGTGGGTATCCTGGGATTGTTGACTATTGGGTTCGATATACACTCACGGATGACAATGAAATTCGGGTAGCATTTAATGCGCTTACTGATCGCTCAACAATCGTAAATTTGACTCAGCATAGCTATTTTAATTTAGCAGGCTCCGGTAGTTGCCTTGGCCACGAACTGAAGCTGGTTTCAGATTGCTATGCGCCTGTAAGTGAGCAGATGTTACCAGATGGAAATCTTGTTTCCGTTCAGGATACAGCTTTTGATTTCCGAAATTATAAGCCGATAGGTCGAGACATTAGGGCTGATGATCCGCAATTACATCTCGTGCGGGGTTATGATCATAGCTTTCCGTTAGATGGAGGTGGACCTTCGCCATGTGCTTTTGTCAGGTCTCCTGAAACTGGGATCGCTATGGAGATATTGACGACCCAGCCTTCTGTGCATCTTTATACCGGGAATTTCCTAGATAATGTGCCTGCAAAGGGTGGCGGTGTTTATGGACGGTATGCGGGCTTCTGTTTGGAAACTCAGCATTTCCCCAATTCACCAAACATCCCATCTTTTCCCTCGACAGTTTTGAGGGCAGATGAAAAATACATGCAAGAAACGGTCTATAAATTTACCTGTTAGCTGCAACTGTATAGCTGACTTACTACTAAAGTCGGTCTTGATTTTCCTTCGTCTATGTATATTATATGATAAATATGAAAAATGAAAATGCTGATGTTTATAATAGCTCAGCATATGGCTACTTGGCGTGGTTCTCGAGATTAGAGTGGGAGTGCCGAGGCCATGAAAAATAATAGGGGAGTGTCTTGATTAAGAAAATAGGGATCAGAGCAGTGTGCGCAACTGTCGTTGCTCAGATAGCCACCGCTAGCTGTTTATTGTTTGCAAGCGTGGCGGTGCACGCTGATGATTTGTTCAAAGTCTCCTCCCCCGACGGCACCATAAATGTAAATGTTGAAGTAGGTGATACTGTCGCATACAGCGTAACTGTTGATGGTAAAACAGTGCTGCGCCCTTCACGGCTATCCATGACACTTGCTGATGGCGTTAAATTAGGTGCGGCACCTGAACTGATTGGTCAAAATACACGTTCGGTAAATCAAGTTCTTGAACCAGTTCTGCGAGTAAAGTCTGCGGAAATTATTGACTCTTTTAATGAGTTGAAATTGGATTTTTCCGGTAATTATTCTGTTGTTTTCAGAGCTTTTGATAATGGCGTTTCTTATCGGTTTGAAACCAATCTTCCGGGTGACATTACTGTGCAGTCGGAAGGCGTTGAGTTCTTACTAAGTGAAGGTTCTTCAACTTATTTCCCGAAAGAAGATAAGTTTGAGTCCCACAATGAGCGCACATACCTCGTAAAAAAAGTGGCTGACCTTACCAATGATGATCTTGGAAGTTTGCCGGTGCTTGCCACTAGTAGTGGTGTGAAACTGTTGATATCAGAAACTGACTTGCGTGACTATGCAGGCATGTGGGTTCGAGGTACATCTCGGAACTCGTTTTCAGCTGTTTTTCCCAAGCGTGCACTCAAGACCAAGATGGATGAAACACGCCGTTGGGACCGAAACGAATATGTGACGGAGCGTGCTGACCATATAGCTAAAACGGCAGGCACAAGGACATTTCCTTGGCGTTTCATAGCCATCGCTCGGGACGATGCCGATTTGGTAACAAACCAATTGAGTTTTCAGCTGGCCAGCCCTCTTGAGATTAAAGATCCCTCATGGATCAAACCAGGCAATGTTGCTTGGGACTGGTGGAACTATAACAATGTTTATGGTGTTGATTTCAGAGCGGGAGTTAACACCGAGACATACAAATACTACATTGATTTTGCAGCTGACTATGGCCTTGACTATATCATTATGGATGAAGGTTGGTACCGGCTTGGTGACCTTCTCGACGTTGTGCCTGAAATTGACGTTCAGGAAATCATTGATTACGGCAAGCAAAAAGGTGTCGGCGTTATCATGTGGGTTATTTGGAAAACCCTCGATGAGCAACTTGATGAAGCCATGGATCAGTTTGAAAAGTGGGGTGCTGCGGGCCTGAAAATTGATTTCATGCAGCGTGATGATCAGTGGATGGTCAACTATTACTGGCGTATGGCGGAAGCTGCGGCGAAACGTAAGCTGTTGGTAAATTTCCATGGTGCATACAAGCCTGCGGGTATTCGCAGGGCCTACCCAAATGTACTCACTCGCGAGGGCTTGAAGGGATTGGAGCATAACAAGTGGGCGAAAACCATCACGCCAACTCACAACTTAACCATACCCTTCATCCGTATGGTTGCGGGACCTATGGATTACACACCTGGCGCGATGGTAAATTCTTCAGTTGAGAATTTCCGTATCGTATTTAATCGCCCGATGAGCATGGGTACACGAGCGCATCAGATGGCGATGTTTGTTGTTTATGAAAGCCCCATGCAGATGCTTGCAGATAACCCGTCCAACTACCGGAAAGAACATGAAAGTGCGGTGTTCCTTGGCAAAGTCCCTGCAGTTTGGGACGAGACAAAGGTGCTTTCTGCCAAGATAGCTGATCACATAGTGATTGCACGCCGTAGCGGTGATGATTGGTACTTGGCTGCCATGACAAACGAACAAAGTCGGTCTTTGGAGGTTGATTTATCTTTCCTTCAGGGTGGCGGCTTTAAGATGGTCTCCTTTGAGGACGGCGTGAACGCAGATCGTTATGCAAGTGATTATAAGCGCAGAGAGCAGAATGTGTCTGCAGAGGATACACTAACTTTGAAGCTCGCACCTGGCGGTGGCTGGGTAGCAAGATTGGAGCGTTAAGACATGATGTTTAGGCATAAAAGCGGAAGTTTTGCCCATATGATCCAGTGGATGAAGTTTTTGGTGCTGGCAACCATGGTGATGAACCCTGTACTTGCCGGAGCAACCGCTGCACCAGCAAAGAAGCCTCGCAACATCATCTTGATGATTTCAGATGATCACAGCCCTGATTTGGGGGTGTATGGTAACAATGTCATTAAAACACCGGCACTTGATAGTTTGGCGAATGACGGTGTGCGTTTCACCAATGCGTTTGCAACTACAGCAAGTTGCAGTGCCAGCCGTTCGGTGATTTTGACTGGAATGCAAAATCACCGGACAGGTCAGTATGGTCATAACCATGATTTTCATCGTTTTGAATCGTGGAAGAACCTAAAAAGCCTACCTGTCCTTTTGCAAGAAGCTGGTTACCGTACAGGCATTGCGGGCAAATATCATGTCGGTCCGCGGGAAGCATATAACTTTGAAACATGGATGCCGCGCCACTATCGCAACCCAACGCAAATGGCCGAAGGTGTACGGGATTTTGTGACCTCTGAGGATGAGCGCCCCTTCTTTCTCTATTTTGCGACAGATGATCCGCACCGCGGCGAGCGCCTGCGTGAAGATGGTACACGGGCGGGTCTTGATGACATAGACACACCAGATGACTTTGGAAATAAAGCTGAAGGTGCTTTGAAGGATGTGAAAGTCACTTACTCACCTGACGAAGTGATCGTGCCAGGTTTTTTGCCAGATACGCCGATGACCAGAATTGAGTTAGCTCAGTATTATACCGCTGTTTCACGTATGGACCATGGATTTGGCCGTCTGCTCGAGATGTTGAAAGAGAATGGTAAATATGATGATACCCTTATCATCTATATGTCTGATCACGGTATTGCCTTTCCGGGTGCTAAGACAACCACCTATGATTCAGGTCTTAGGTCCCCCCTTATTGTCAAGCACCCGGATAGTGCAAAGCGTGGTATTGTAAACGATGCATTGATCAGTTGGGTTGATATTACGCCTACCATTCTTGATTTTGCAGGTGTGCCTGAGCCTGAGTATGATCTGCAAATCGGCTTGGCTCCAGTGCGGCAGCAAATGGTAGATACACACATGACCCACGGTTTGCATGGCCGCTCCTTCCTGCCAATTTTGGACCAGGAGCATCCATTGGGATGGGATGAGATATATGCGTCGCATACTTTCCATGAAATTCAGATGTATTATCCGATGCGTGTTGTACGCGGACGGCAATATAAGCTCATTTGGAACATGGCACACGGCCTTACATATCCCGCTGCGGCTGATCTTTGGGAGTCGCCAACATGGCAGCGCATATACAGACAGGGCGAGGATACTATGTATGGTCCGCGTACGGTAAAAGACTATATGCATCGTCCTGAATTTGAGCTCTATGACATTCAGAAAGATCCTTTTGAGGGTAATAACTTAGCGGCTGATCCAGCTTATGCAGCTGTTCTCGAAGCTCATATTGCCAAAATTAGAGAGTTCCAGCGCACGACGCAGGACCCTTGGCTCCTAAAGTGGACATATGAGTAGATAGAAATTCCAGTCGGGGCCGTGTAGTTTGCCCCATTTCCCCTAACACCCTCGGTTCATTGACCGAGGGTGTTTTGTTTTTGATGTATAAAGTTTCGTTACTTAGCTGCGGATTCGAATTGGCGTATCTCGGCAGTTATGCGGTCGGTCATATCATTGGGGAGCGGGAAGGTAAGGTGATACTGAGCGATTTTCCATCCAGTATCTGTTAGTTCTAAAACGCCGGTGCCGCGGCTTGTGCCATAGTTCACACTGTCTAACACTTCGTCGAAACGTGCGATCTTGCCATCAGCCATGAAGCTGATGTTTCGCTCTCGCAAGTGGTACACCCACCCAGATGTACCCTTCGCATATTTTATAAGAGTTTTTTTGTCCCAGCGTTCAGTGATATCGGTACCAAAGTAAATTGCATCACTTGTGAACAGCTCAGCATAGGCATCCCAATTAGCTTTGGCTGCTGTTTCCCAGTGTGCGTTCAGGGTTTCATCTACACCCTTGTAGTCGTTCGCTATAAGTGCAGTGCTCGCTAGAATGGCTAAAAAAGGCGCGGCCCATAAATGCGTTTTCATAAAATCTCCGTCTCTGACCAACTTACTGCACTATTTTACTAAACCCGACCTCCGTCAATGTTTAGGGACTGCCCTGTGATCATGGATGAGGCGGTTGAGGCAAGAAATAAGGCTGACTGGGCTACATCTTCGCCAGAAATGGTCTTCTTTAGAGATTGTTGGTCAAGACACTCTTGAAGCGCTTCAGGTGTTACCCAGAGCTTCTTCTGACGTTCGGTCATTACCCAGCCTGGTATAAGTGCGTTTACGCGTATGTTGTCGGGCCCCAGTTCCCTTGCGAGAGCTTTAGTGAGGCCAACGATGCCCGCTTTTGAGGCTACATATGCTGGATAGCCGGCCAGGCCTAAGTTTGCGGAGTTTGAACCAACATTGATGATGCTACCGCCACCGAGGTTTCTCATACCCTCAATTGCAGCCTGTATGCTGAAATAGTGAGGCCGAAGGTTCGTGTTCATCGCGTCATCCCACTCTGCAACATCATAAGATGTTATGTCGTGTCTGGTATCGCGTGCGGCGTTGTTTACGATAACTTTTATGGCTCCATGGCTGTTTTGAAATGCTTCAACACTGTCTTTGAGCTTTGTCACATCGCGGATATCGCATGGATAAAATTTGGGTCGGATACCAGTAACTTCTTCAACATTGTCGCAGAGTGCGTGGGCTGGGTCTTCAGATAATGACACAAATCCAACTTGCGCTCCCTGCATTGCAAATGCTGCAACGAAGTATGCACCGATCCCAGACCCGCCTCCAGTGATGAATACATTACAACCTGCTAGGTCCTTATAGGCGGGAAATAGAGTCTGATTTTCGCCATTCAGTAAAGACCCGGCTTCGGATGGCGTTTTTGAGGGCTCAGTCACGTTGAACTTCCTTCGTAATTATTAGCTTGCTTAAAGATAATGTTTGATTGATAATATTAATCACATTAATAAGCAGTCAACACAATTATGACGATACACTATAGAACGGGCTCAATTTATGTCATCTTCGAGTAACAGCGATAAAAAACGACGTAGTCAGCATAGCTACGGCAAAAATGATCGCGATGGGTTCATTCATAGAAGTTGGATGAAAAGCCAAGGTCTACCTGATGAGGCTTTTGATGGGCGCCCCGTAATTGGTATCTGTAATACATGGTCTGAGTTGACACCTTGTAACTCGCATCTTCGGGATATCGCTGAGCATGTTAAGCGTGGTGTTTGGGAAGCGGGCGGGTTGCCACTTGAATTTCCTGTGATGTCACTTGGTGAGACTCAGATGCGCCCTACCGCCATGCTGTTCCGCAACTTGCTTGCTATGGAAGTTGAAGAATCTATTCGAGCAAACCCTATTGATGGCGTTGTGTTGCTTGGCGGCTGCGATAAAACAACTCCTGGCCAGATAATGGGCGCTGCAAGCGTTGATTTGCCCACCCTTGCCATTTCGTCAGGGCCAATGCTTAACGGTAAATACCGTGGCTGTGATATTGGTTCAGGCACCGATGTTTGGAAGTTCAGCGAATCAGTGCGCGCTGGTGAGATGACGCTACAAGACTTTATGGCGGCAGAAAGCGGCATGTCTCGAAGCCCTGGTACTTGTATGACCATGGGGAGTGCCTCAACTTTTGCATGTTTGGTCGAAGCAATGGGGCTGGCTTTGCCTTATAATGCTACATTCCCGGCGGTTGATGCTGGTCGTAAAGCCATGGCTCATAATTCTGGCCGCGTCATTGTAGATATGGTGGAAAAGGATCGCCGTCTATCACAGTTGTTGACACGTGAGGCGATTGAAAATGCCATTAAGGTACATGCTGCGATTGGAGGCTCTACGAATGCTGTGTTGCATTTGCTCGCCATTGCTGGCCGTCTGGGTATTGACCTCTCACTTGCAGACTTTGACACTTTGAGCCGAGATATTCCGCTACTCGTTAACTTGCAGCCCTCCGGAAGTTATCTGATGGAAGATTTCCATTACGCTGGCGGCTTGCCGGTTTTGATGAGGGAAATCCAAGATGCTTTACATCAGGATTTACAGACCATAACGGGGCAGCCAATCAGCAGTTATTATGAGAAAGCCGAGAGCTTTAACGCAGATGTTATTCGGCCACTACCTAAGCCAGTGAAAGAGCTTTCTGGTACTTGGACTTTGAAGGGTAACCTTTGCCCGGGTGGCGCAATCATTAAACCCAATGCTGCGTCAGATAAGCTTCTCAAGCACCAAGGTAAGGCTGTTGTGTTTGAAACTATTGAAGATTTTAAAGCTCGTATCGATAGCCCAGACTTGGATGTGGATGAAAACTCAATTCTTGTTTTGAAAGGATGTGGTCCAAAAGGGTATCCGGGTATGCCGGAAGTTGGGAATATGCCACTGCCAGCTAAGCTTCTTGAAAAAGGTGTGACGGACATGGTCCGTATCTCCGACGCCAGAATGAGTGGTACTGCATACGGTACTGTTATTTTGCATGTGTCG
>JBFOLV010000609.1:0-3073 GCA_040830325.1 Kordiimonas sp.
GCACGAAATCCTTAATCCGCTTCAAATACCGCTTGGTATAGGCATCACTGGATATGTAGCGCTGTCAGGCAAACCCGAGATTATCAATGACGTCACTGAAGATCACAGATATGTCCCAGATGTTACACCTGGCGGATCTGAAATCTGCGTTCCCATAATTCACGACAAAGAGCTACTTGGAGTAATTGACTGCGAAAGTCCGGAGAAAAACCATTTCGACCAAAATGATCTAGAAATACTGGAAACCGTGGCGTCATACGCAAGCGCTAAAATAGCAGAACGCCGTGCCCATGACAGCGCGGTAGCGCGAGCCAAAGAACTCGAAGACAAAGTCAAACAGCTAACGGCTTTAAAAGAAGAACTGGAGGTGGCTAAAGAGAAGGCTGAGGAACACAGTGCGTTAAAATCAAAATTTGTTGCAGCAATCAGTCATGAAATACGTACACCCCTTAGTGGTATACTCGGCAGCTTGGATTTGTTGCACGATGAGAAACTACCGCAAAGATCTTCAGCACTGGTTGATATGGCTCGCTCAAGCGGACAAACACTACAAACATTACTCAATGATGTTATAGATTTCGCGAGATCAGAAGCAGGTACATTGCAACTGGAACCAGTGGCCTTTTCAATCACTGAACTCATAAACTCCATACAGGCTTTTTGGCAGCCGCATCTTCAAGCAAAGTCATGTGCACTCGGCGTAGATATTAGTGCTGAAATTGGAGATACTTATTGGGGCGACCCTGCTCGCATTCGCCAGATAATGAACAATTATATCTCAAACGCGCTAAAATACTCAGGTTCCGAGACACTCATTTTAAGCGTTTATGCTCAACACCTCGAGCCAAACAGCGAAACCCATCAGTTAATATTTTCTCTCCAAGATTTCGGGGAAGGTTTAAGCGATGAAGATCAGACAAAGGTATTTGAAGAATTCTCTCAGACGGGCAACCACCGCCGGCAGATTGGCGATGGTGCCGGGTTAGGCCTCGCTATCTGCAGTCAATTGGCCGACTTGATGAAAGGTGAAGTAGGTGTAACCAGTCAACTGGGAACAGGTGCGACATTTTGGTTGAAGGCGGGTTTCAAGCTCGCGCAGCCAGAAGAATCGAAGGTAAACGTGCCAGCTGCGAATTTGGTGAATTTTAAGGATAGGATTGGCCGACGAGCCCGAGTTCTTGTGGCGGAAGATGTACCGACAAACCAGATAATTATCCGCATGGAACTAGAACGTATTGGATGCAGAGTCACTATAGTCAACAATGGCGTAGAGGCCGTTGAAGCTGCCAGAAACTATACCTACGATATTATCTTCATGGATATTGCCATGCCCGAGATGGACGGGGTAACTGCCACTAAACGTATCATAGAGATCATTGGTGAAGATGATGCCCCTCCAATCTACGCCCTAACAGCACACGGCATGGATGAAGACAAGCAAGAGTTTCAAGCAGCTGGCATGCAGGATATTGTAACCAAGCCGTTCGAACGAGAGGATCTATATCTAGCAATCGAAAAATCGTTAGAGCTTATCGAAGATAACGCCGCGCATGCTCCCGCAGATGCTGCCCTCAACCTTGATGAAGTACCTTTTTTTGATCAAGATAAGCTGTTTAGCTTATTGGGCAACTTGGATGACGACAGTTGCACTCTTTTACTTGGACAAAGTGTTAAAGACCTACAGAAATGCCAAGACGCTATTATGCGGGGCCTTGATGAATCCGCCCCAAACTATGTTTCCCAAATGGCGCATCAGTTAAAAAGCGTGAGTGGCACGTTCGGACTTACACGTATTCAGCATATCTCCCAGCACGCAAATGAAAGCTGGAAACAAGGTATGGTCGATGAAACATTAGCCGCCGGTCGTGTGATAACAGACACATTGCCTGAAGGTATCGCAATGATAGAGAATATTGCCAAAAGCTATAAAGCAAAGGAGCTGTCTAGTGACGAAATCTGAACGGAAAATACTTCTTATCGAAGATGTTTTGTCCATGTCACTACTGTATGAGAAGCAGCTTAATATTGCTGGCTTGTCGGTAAAAACCGTCGACACTCTTGCGGGCGCGCGTGAAGCACAGTCAGTAGAATCTTTTGACTTATTATTGCTGGATCTCAACCTTCCTGATGGTGACGGCCTATCCTACCTAGAGGATATCCAGGGCACGGATAAAGAAACGCCTGCTATCGTTATCACTGCTGATGCTTCTCTGAACAATGCCGTGCTGGCGATGAAACTCGGCGCACTAGACTATTTGGTTAAACCTTTTACCGAAGGTCGTCTTGTTACTACCGTAAACAACACTCTTGAACGTGTCTTACTAAGGCAACAAGTAGATACCCTGAGGCAAAGCCAACAAGACGGTGCTTTCCATGACTTTATTGGCACGTCAACCGCCATGCAGAGCGTTTACCGCACAATTGACAATGTTGCAGGTTCGAAAGCCACTGTTTTTATAACTGGAGCGTCCGGTACAGGCAAAGAACTTTGCGCAGAAGCTATTCATAAAGCAGGCCCCCGGGCTAGCAAACCTTTCATTCCTGTAAACTGCGCCGCTATTCCACACGACTTGCTGGAATCTGAATTGTTCGGCCATCTAAAAGGCTCCTTCACAGGGGCGATCTCAGACAGAGAAGGCGCAGCCCGTGCAGCAGAAGGCGGAACCCTATTTCTAGACGAAATGTGTGAACTGGACTTAAATCTACAGAAAAAGCTTCTACGATTTTTGCAAACCAGTATGGTTCAACCAGTTGGGGCTTCTCAGCCAAAAAAAGTAAATGTAAGAGTAATTTGCGCCACAAACCGCGATCCTATTGAAGAAGTTCGTGCGGGACGCTTTAGAGAAGACCTGTATTTCCGCCTGAATGTTGTTCCTATCCCACTCCCCCAATTAAAGGACCGAGGACGGGATGTAGTTGAAATTGCGAACCACTTCCTCCAACAGTTCAGTGAAGAAGAAGGTAAGCAGTTTGAGGGGTTCGATGCTGGAGCACAGGCTCTACTAATGACGCATGAGTGGCCAGGAAACGTAAGAGAACTTCAAAACACTGTTAGAAACATCGCAGTCCTTCA
>JBFOLV010000610.1:0-2066 GCA_040830325.1 Kordiimonas sp.
AAGTTTTGTATAATGAACGCGGTACCCTTTTGCTGACAGCTCATTTGCAAAGTGGCGCATGGCCGAGAATATAAAGGCGATCTTTTTCTTGTGATGTTTGACGGAGGTTGCCTCTTGCCAAACTTCGCACATCAGGATGATATCATTGGCAGGATCAATATAGCGGAGGCTGGAGATTGCCTGGTTTAACTGATCTCCCATAATAAAACGTAATGCCGTCATGCTGGTGCACCCCAAGCAGCGCACTCAAATAAAGCCACTTAGAGAGCACCGCTATTCTTACAATATTGCTTTTGTATAAAGGCTGCTCTGTAAAGAACAGCATATGATCCGTACGCATTAGAAACAGATATAGATGACACGCCGGGTAAAAGATGCCTTTCTCAAGGTTGTTCATGCAACCATTCATCCAGCAAAATGTCTTGAGTCCTTGCTCTCATTCCTTTGGCAGGTTCCAAGCGCCTGTGCTTGGACACACCATTGGATATCTCTGCCTGAGTGTTTTCCCTAAGCGGTAGAGTTTTGAAAACGCATTAGACCGTATCTGACGTCACCTGAATCAGCCTGATACAGATTCTTTTGATTTCTGGCGTCTTTTGCATAAAACCGTTTCTGCGAGTTCCAGAAGGCGCGGGGCGAACAAACGCTTTCTCTCATGCCGCAGCTTTAGAACGGCTTCCTCGATCGTCACAGGGATATGATAGGTTCTTTTGGTTGTTAAGGCCCCAAGTGTATCCGCAAGCGCAACAATCTGCCCTTCCAGGGAAATCTCTTCTTCATAGAGGCCATTAGGGTACCCAGACCCATCCAACCGCTCGTGATGCTCGGCAACAATTCGGATAATCTGCGCTGGTGCCCCAGCCTCAACCAACAGGTTTACACCCTTTTGAACGTGAGTCTTCACCAACTCGTATTCTTCAAAGGTTAACCGTCCCGGTTTACTCAGGACACTAGAGGGAATGCCCTGCTTTCCTATATCATGCAAGGCTGCACCCCCTGAAACAGCTTTGACCGATGCTTCAGGAAGCTTAATGGCACGCGCCATTTCCACCGACCATTCTTGAACTTTACGGCAATGACCTGACGTGTATGGGTCGCTCAATTTGAGCATCGACAAACCAAATCTGGCTAACCCATCTACACCAATACGTATGTTCTGCATTTCATTCATAATCCAACCCACAATCATTAGTAGTATCGCTGGGAAACGTTAAAAAAGAGGTAAGCATGAGGATAAACTGCAGAGAACTTATGGCCCCACCAGTCAACCGGTTGATTTCTAAATACCCGGTTAACTTTAATTTTAAGCTCTTCCTTAATGTATAGGCTTTAAAATTGTCGTCAGAAGAATAACCAATCAGGCCTTTGTATGAGTATGGTTCCCTCACAACAGCATCTGGAACTTCGCAGAAAACTATCTGAATCAATCGGTGAAATTCGGCACTATGCAGTGCGCAGCCCCAAAGAAGCCTTTGATCTGTCAAAATTCATATCGTTGGGTGGCAAGGAGCCCGCAAAACTGCAAAAGGGGTTATGCAAACTTATTCTGAATGCTGTAGAGCACGGCAACCCCGAGTCGAGTTTTGACAAGAACACTGCACCGCGAGCCAACAGATGTGACCGAAGCAAAGAAGATAAAGGGCAACAATCGCCCAATTGCGGCAGCCATCATGTAGATGTATTTGTGGAGCATATGTCCAGTTGCATCGTCATCTATATTTTTGACCAAAGCAGAAGCCATGCCCCCACACCGCATCGACAAACAACGGCAAGGCCCCGGACAGGTCGTGACACGCAACACACAAAAGCAACACCCGAAAGCGGCTTCGATCACATAGAATATAATCGACACGGAGATGCTGTGTGTTGCCTGCATCTGAAATCGTCAGACTTCAAAAACTGTTCAAGGTGCGGGCTAGCGGATTGCCCGTTTTATAAGCCCACAGCGAAACAGAGCCTTGGCAGAGCAGATTTTCCCGCAAAATAGATGTAACCTCGCGTCATAAATCAGTGTCATACATATGCCTTAGATGGCTGTTGGACTGCAGTCGTCTTACCCAGCTTCT
>JBFOLV010000611.1:0-3711 GCA_040830325.1 Kordiimonas sp.
AAGGGGACCTGGGTCGATAACAGCTAGACTATTGCTGTCACCAATGAGATAGGTTGCTGTACCTGTATAAGTGTAGGGACTTGGATTTTCGCAGAGCACACGCGTGATAAGCGGACTAATGCGTTCCGCGACACCATAGTTTGCTGAAAAGTCCTGAACGAATTCCACACGAAAGCCCTTGATATTGCTGATAACACTTGGCGGTTATGTGGGGTAGTTGAGGGGGAAAGTCAAATAGTAGAAAACCGGCCATGCTACGGCGAATTGAGGTGGGGCAAATTAGCAGCATGACCGGCTTCTATCGAATGGCTGTTTCAATCAGGCAGATAAAACAACCAGAAAACCATAAAACCTAGCGAACGGTGGCAGCCGGAGCGCCGGTTTGTTTCTAACATCGCAATGGGTGTGCCAGAAAATAAAAATGTTTATTTTCAATGGATTAAATGTTTATGGCGTGAGTGGTGTATTTTGTTGAAACAGATGTGTTTCAAAATGATGCAGCTCATTGTGTTTCATTTTGGGGCAGCAGGAGTGAAGCCAGTAGTTTGCCACGTGTTTTGGTTTTCAGGGGCTAATAGAAAGCGGATAAAATCAGAGGCTGATTGAGGTGAGCCTTTTATTTTTGCTGCTTTATAGAGAATGGCGCCAGATAACTCGGTTGGTACGGTGAAGATGGTTTTTACGCGGGGATTGCCGGTGGTGTCACTACTGTAAACAAAACCGTGTAAGCCGCCACGTTCAATCAATAGAAGCGTTTGCCGCACGTTACTTGAGAAAGCTAAGCGAGATTGCAGGCCATCCCATAGATTGATGTTTTCTAGGTAGCGCTGCGCGTAAGCGCCTGCAGGCGCTGTTCTAGGGTCCGCCATAGCTATTGGTCTATTGCTGGAAACAATTGCCATAAACGCTTGGCCGTCTGATGGTACAGTTTGGCTTGGGGCACTTGCGGAGCCTGCAAACACGAGTTGGTTTTGGGCAACTGTTGACGTTTCCCCTTCGGCCAAACCTGCATCGAGTATGGTGCCTATCCAGTGAGTGTTCGCAGATATAAAAACGTCCGCTGGGGCACCAGCTTGTATTTGACGTGCCATTATCGCACTGGCGGCAAAAGATAGCTTAGGTAAGTGGTTGCCGGTTTTTTGGGACCAGTTTTTAGCATGTTTATTTAGCGCGTCTGTTAGACTTGCAGCTGCAAAAATAATCAGTGGCCTGTCTGTTTGCTGGGCGATAGGCGGACTGGTTAGCCCAAATATAGCAGTTAGCAGGATACAGAGGTATGTGGATGCTTTTTTATACATCTGTAACTCCATACTGTTCCTGGAGTATACGCTTCAGTTGTTCTATTTTTGGATGGGTCGGCTTTTCACACGCGTAGGTGCGCTCAGCCACATAAGTGAGCTGATCTGCAGGGCTAGCCGCAGCATTCATATCAGCGAGACGCGCGGAATTATGAGATATTACAGCTTTACCGAAGCAATCAGGTTGGTATGTTTTCAGCAATGACTGGTTGAGAGGTTCGAAAACCGCATGGATAAGGTTGAATTGATCTTCATTGAAATGCAGGCGTACAGCGGGCTCTTCGCCATCCGGTGAGCGCAGAAGATCAAATATATCTTCATCGTGAACAGAGCTAAAAAGTTCGCTATGATTGCTTAGAAATAAAGCGAGCCGGGCATCCACACTGACGTTTTGGTCGTTCACACGTTCCAGGTTTCCCAAGTCTAAGTTGGTGAAAGCACAAAAATCTTCAAGCAGATCCTTCCCATCGAGAAACGGTGCTTGAATGAAACGAATGTGGTGCTGTTTTACATTGGCTTTCGTTGACCATGCATTAACTGTCTCCGAGAAATCGGGCTGTTTATTCTTTAGTCTGCGAGCAAGAAACTCGTCTAGTGATAGGCCTCGTTTCAGACCCCATTGCCGCCATGCTGATAATAGAAGTTGGTCTTGGCGGCGTACGTAATAGATAAGCTGAATGTCAACTGCTTGGCTAATAGCTTGAAACAATGCAGGCCATTCTGGCTGGATTAAACACTCTGAGGCCAAAAGTAGCTTGCTATCGGGATATTCGGTTTGAGCTTTGATAATCCAGTTCATCAATGCGGATACATCCTGTGCCTCCCGCATCTTCTGAAGCGACCATAAGGTGTTGTTGGGCGGTGTTTGCTCTGAAGAAATACCAAACTCAGCAGTCGGCATGACATAACCGGCTGCTTTAATCGCCCGCCAGTTTTTAAACAAAAATTCTTGAAGCGTGGAGGAGGCTGTTTTGGGGTGCCCAATATGCAGAAAAAGTTGCGTTTTTTGAGCCACGTGGCCACCCATTATGCTAACGGCTTGGAATATTGGCAGACTAGCAATCTGCCAGATAATTGCAATTAAGCTTTAGTAAGCGCGTGTGATGCAGAAATCGACAATGCCCAGCATCGCAGTTTTTGCAGGGCAGTCTTTAAATATCGCCAATGCATCTTTAGCCATGTCACCATAATGGCGCGCGCGTTCGATTGTGGCTGTTACTGTATCATGATCGCTGAGCAATTTGATTGCGTGGTCTAAGTCGCCTTCTTCCTGCTTAAGCTGCGCCATCGTGCGCTTCCAGAACTGGCGCTCTTCATCATCGCCACGGCGATACGCGAGAATAACAGGTAAGGTGATTTTCCCTTCGCGGAAATCGTCACCAATTTCCTTACCAAGAGTTGCGCGTTTTGCATTGTAATCAAGTGCGTCATCAACAAGCTGGAAGGCAATACCAAGGTATTTACCATATGCATCTAATGCTTGCTCAACTTCTGCACCTTGCTCAGACACAACACCAGCAACCTCACAGGCGGCAGCAAAAAGCACAGCCGTTTTTGCTGTGATGACCTCAAGGTATTTTTCTTCAGTCGTGGAGAGGTCATTAGCGGTGGTGAGCTGAAGCACTTCACCCTCAGTAATAACCGCAGACGTATTTGAAAGGATTTTCAAGACCTGAAGCGAGTCGCTTTCGACCATCAACTCAAACGCGCGACTAAAGAGAAAGTCACCTACGAGAACAGTTGCCTGATTGCCCCAAATTAAGTTCGCCGGTTTTTTGCCGCGACGCAGTTTGCTTTCATCTACTACATCATCATGCAGCAGGGTTGCTGTGTGAATAAATTCCACAGCTGTTGCAAGGCCAATATGGCGTTTGCCAGTGTAACCAATTAGCTGCGCTGAAGCGAGTGTCAGCATAGGCCTTAGGCGCTTTCCGCCTGAAGAGATCAGGTGACCAGCTAGCTCAGGGATCAAAACAACTGGGCTGTCCATGCGCTTGAGGATGGTGTCGTTCACCTCTGCCATTTGGTCAGCTACAAGCGCCTGCATCATATCAATAGGAGAGGCATCCGCTTTATGGTCTTTTATAGAGACAACATTGTTTGAAGATGAGTTAGGCATAGTGTCCTCGCGTTGGGCCGATTTCTCATTTTCGCGCGACCATATAGGCCCCCAACATTGAAAGCAAGGGATTGCGCCTTGATGCGGCGAATAGCCACGTGATACGTTCCATATTCCTTATTGTGAAATGACTTGTTTGAGAGCGATGTGGCAGGAGGGGCTTATCTCGCCCGAAGGTGCAAAAACTAATCCGAATATTACATCGGATGAAGCAAATGAAACGATAGATGATTTTCTTGGTGGGGCGGTTCGATTAATCCAGCCCAAATGTGGCTACCGTGTATCAATGGATAC
>JBFOLV010000612.1:0-7490 GCA_040830325.1 Kordiimonas sp.
GATTGCCTATCCCGAAAATGGGCATTCAGTGCATGTTGACGTTACTGGCCTTCAGGCGGGGCGCTCTTATTGGTATCGATTTAAAGCAGGTGAAGAAATAAGCCCTGTTGGGCGCGCTATTACAACGCCAGCACTCGGCGCTGAGGTTAATAATTTCTGTTTTGCTTTTGCGTCTTGCCAGGAATATGAAGCCGGCTTTTTCAAAGCTTACCGGGATATGATCTCGAATGATGCTGATTTAATTGTGCATCTCGGTGACTATATTTACGAAAAAAGCTACGGAGGGTTCAATACACGCCGTATTCCCTTGCGGGAGGCGCATACACTTACCGATTATAGGCAGCTTCACGCAACTTATAAACTCGACCCTGATCTTCAGGCCGGTCACGCGCACACCAGTTGGTTAATGACATGGGATGACCATGAAGTAGCCAATGATTACGCGGCAGATCAAGGTGAAAACTATGAACCCATTGCCGCTTTTCTGAAGCGCCGAGCTGCAGCTTATAAGGCCTACTATGAGCATATGCCGCTTCGCGCCGCGGCGCGCCCCATGGGGCCCGATATGAGAATATATCAGCGCACGGTTATTGGAGATTTGCTTGAGTTAAATATGCTTGATACGCGCCAGTACCGAACCGATCAGCCTTGCCAAACGCCAGACAATGGTGGATGGGGGATTATTGATGGAGAAGCGTGTCAGGAACGTTTTGACCCTAATCGCACGATTTTGGGAGAAGAACAGGAACGGTGGCTTTTGTGGGGAATGGGGCGTTCACGCGCGCGCTGGAATGTGCTGGCACAGGGCATGCTTTTCTCTCAGCATGACTACAGGGTTGGCGCTGGCACCGAGCATGGCAGTGAATATTGGGATGGCTACACCGCTTCGCGTGACAGAGTCCTAACGACTATCGAAGAAAGAAATGTATCAAACCCTGTTATTATAGGTGGTGATGTTCACGCTACGTATGTTTGTGATGTGAAGAAGGACTTTAAGGACCCAGCTTCTAAAACGGTAGCAAGCGAGTTTGTTACAACATCGATTACGAGCGGCAATTGGTATCATGACCGCAATATTGCTACGATGGGTGAAAACCCACACATACACCTCTATGAGGGCCGTTACCGGGGATATACACTAGCCACTTTAGATAAAAAAGAATGGCGCACGGACTTGCGCGTTGTGAACGACGTAAAAACTCGCAACCTTTCAGCGCGCACCCTTAAATCTTATGTAATTGAAGATGGTGTAGCTGGCGTGAATGAGGCCTAAGTCACCTTGTTAGCCGGATACTGTAGCCGCCATAACTAATTATGGCGACTAAGTTGGCTATCTGTTGCTTTCCTCAATTTGACTAAGTCGACGATCAATATCTGTTTTGCTGTACCAGCGTCCTGCTGCCATCACACCGGCTTGCTTGAATAAGTTTTCTGCTTTTTCGCGAGGATCGGCATCTAGCAGAAGTAAATCCGCGCGCGCGCCTATTTTAATCTGGCCGAAGTCATCTTTGTCAGAAAAGTAAGCTCCGGCGTTTGTAGTCCCGATTTTGAGAATTTCTTCTGCGCTCAGGCCCGCTTCAGTCATTGTTTCAATTTCTCGCCAAATTGAGAAGCCGGGAACGCTATAAAGTTGCGGTGCGTCACTACCCATAACAATCCTTGCGCCAGCTATAGATAGTGCGCGCAATACCTTCTGCCTGTTTCTATGTGCATAAGGGTTAGCATCGTTATTTGCTGCGGCAATACGGCGTTTCCAATTTGCTCGGGTCGAGGGAGACATATATTTGTTTTCGAAACGGGCGGCTAGTGCCTCAGCGTCACCACCGCCAATAAGAATACCGAATAGGGCCTGTGTCGGTACCAACCAACTTGGTCTGTATATCTTGTATACGTCTACGATTTGCTTCAATTCGTTGGGTGTGATCTCATGGCTGTAGCCATCCACGAGTTCTAGAAAGCCATCAAGGTGATCAATTGATGTTTGCTTGGCCGCAAGGGCTTCTGCAATGCCCACTTCCGCAGGTACATGTCCCCCAAAAGGTAGATACAGCTCACGAGCAGTTTCGGCGATTGCATGATACTCGTCGTTGGTAAGGCCTGGGTGGATTTTGAGAAGGTCCCAGCCATCTTTCTTATACTGCCTTACCTTGGAAACAGCGTCTTCAACGGAGCTTACTGAGTTACCGTTCAAGCTTGGCGCAGCGAGATAAAGTGTTGGGCCCGCCATTTCGCCGTTTTCGATTGCTCTGCGCATTTCAAATTGGACGGGGTCACCGAGCATGCCGCGCACTGTTGTCACGCCGCCAGCGATATAAAGAAATAGAATTTCTTCCCGCTCTTTTTGACTGGCGGACGCATAAGGCAGATGGCCGTGCATTTCAGCGAGGCCCGGCGTTAGATATTTGCCCGTGCCGTCAATTTCCTCGGTGATGTTGAAGCCTGAGGGCAGGGACGTACCAACATGCACGATCCGGTCGTTCTGTACGACGACAACTGCATTTTTCACGACATTGCCATCGTCCATGGTGATGGCAGTAACATTCTTGATGGCAGTATCAGCCAGCACTGACACTGATAACACTAGCGATGTTAGCGCTCCAAATAGTATGCGCATTTCGGTCCCTCTTTGTGGCCTTATTAGTAATTTATTGGCAAGCTATGGCTCTGTTGGGCGGATAGTCAATAAAAGTGCGGTGAAACGTGCTGTTAGGCTTGCGAACGGAGCGACTATCTGGTAGCAGGACGGCGTGAATTTAAGCCCGCTAGACGCTTCAAGGAGCCGCCCTTATGATCCCTCGTTATTCCCGCAAACAAATGGCAGACATTTGGGAAGCTGAAAACCGTTTCCGTATTTGGTTTGAAATTGAAGCGCACGCTTGTGACGCAAACGCAAAACTTGGCCGTATTCCAGAAGCAGCGGCGAAAGCTGTTTGGGAACGTGGTAAGTTTGAAGTAGAGCGTATCGATGAAATTGAGCGTGAAGTAAAGCACGACGTAATTGCTTTCCTTACCAATCTTGCTGAGCATGTTGGTGATGAAGCGCGCTTCGTTCACCAGGGTATGACATCCTCTGATGTGCTTGATACATGTCTTTCTGTGCAGTTGATGCAGGCTGCTGACATCATCATCGAAGACCTTGAGAAACTGCTTGTTGTTCTTAAGCGCCGTGCGGAAGAACATAAATATACAGTTTGTATTGGTCGCAGCCATGGTATCCATGCTGAGCCAGTTACATTCGGCCTCAAAATGGCTCAAGCGTATGCAGAATTTGATCGTTGCCTTAAACGTATGAAAGATGCGCGCGCTGAAGTGGCAACTTGTGCTATCTCAGGTGCTGTTGGAACCTTCGCAAACATTGACCCATTTGTGGAGGAATATGTTGCGGAGAAAATGGGCCTTACAGTTGAGCCTGTTTCCACGCAAGTTATCCCACGTGACCGCCATGCCATGTATTTCTCAGTACTAGGTGTTGTTGCCAGCTGTATTGAGCGCCTTTCTGTTGAAGTGCGTCACCTGCAGCGTACCGAGGTGCTTGAAGCACAAGAGTATTTCTCAAAAGGTCAAAAGGGTTCAAGCGCAATGCCGCATAAGAAGAACCCAATTCTTACTGAGAACCTTACGGGTCAAGCGCGCTATATCCGGGCGCAGGCTATTCCAGCGATGGAAAATGTGGCGCTTTGGCATGAGCGCGATATCTCGCACTCATCTGTTGAGCGTTACATCGGCCCAGACGCTACTGTTGCATTGGACTTCAGCCTTGCACGCCTCACAAATGTGATGGACCAGTTGCTCGTATATCCTGATAATATGCTTGATAACATGAATAAGATGGGTGGCCTTCCTAACAGTCAGCGTGTGCTTCTTGAGCTAACGCAGGCTGGTGTAAGCCGTGAGGATGCTTACCGTCTTGTACAGGCAAACGCTATGAAGGTTTGGGATAGCCGCGGTGAGTTGCAGCTTCTTGATCTTCTTAAGGCTGATGAAACAGTGACAAGCAAAGTCTCAGAGGCTGAGCTCGAAGAGCTGTTCAATATGGATTACCACACAAAACATGTGGACACGATTTTCAAGCGAGTGTTTGGCGAATAAGCCGCTTAATCACAAGTTTGTCAGAAAGCCGGGGATTGCCTCGGCTTTTTTTTTAGCACAAACTGATCAAGTTGATTTCAATACAAGGGTGGATACGGAATGTTGAACATGGGGGTAATATGTTTAAGAAACTTCTGTTGGCCACTCTGCTGTTTGGTCTTTCCACTCAAGCGTATTCTAAAGACAAGCTAAAGGTTGGCGATATTCCCCCGGATTATTTAGGGGAAACGCTAGAGGGGCAGGAAATACGGCTTTCCGACCATGAAGGTAAAGTACGTATTATCAACTTCTGGGCAACATGGTGCGCCCCTTGCTGGGAAGAATTGCCTGTCTTGAATGGGCTTCAAGAGTTAGTTCCCGAAAGCCAGTTAAAAATCATTTCAGTCAATCATGACCAGACCCGGCGCCAAGTAAGAAAAATGCGGGATAAGATGGGAGAGGATGTGGCCCTCACATTAACTTGGAGCAGAAAGAATAAAGCAGCACGATCGTACGGTGTCAGGGTTCTGCCCCGTATGTTTATGATTGGCCGGGATGGCAAGATTGCCTACATGCACACGGGTTACGGCAAGCGGATGATCCCCAAGTTGGTGGAAGAGGTTTATAGCCTTCTGGAACAACAATAACGTAAACGGGTAGATCTGAAAGGGTGGCACGGTACGGTGAGTCGGCATGTTTCGGCTGGCCACGATACCTCTATGTTTTAGAACCTTAGGATGCATAGTCTTTTAGGTGACATTATTGTTGAAAATACATGACTAAGGATTTTAGCTTTCAGCACAGTGGCATGAGCCTCCTTCGTTTGGATAATCTCAAAAAATTACACATGTTTAATGTGATTTACTCTCATTGAGGTAGTAGGTTTTATACACTTAATGTGTGTAATTATTTATTGAAATTTAAGTGAAATATTGTTCGCAACTGTATGTGAATATTATAAAATTTCTGGTTCATAAAAGGTCATTCTTTTCTTCAAAAAAGTGAAAAAAACTCTCTATACGTGTTGTTGTGCGCCTTGCGATTGGGGCGAGTACGTACAGTTTTTAATTTCAAATTATGAAGGAACGAACAATGCAAAATGTAGTTCAATTGACTGAAGGTGAAGCTAAAGCAGGTCTCGTTGGTGCTCTTTCTTGGGAATATAATAACCCAATTAATGTACCTCAGCATTTTTCTGCTGTTTGTGAAAAAACAACACAGAATGAGTCTATCGTACGCGTGCAGAACCTGAGCGCTACTTTTGACCTTACTTTTTACATTATCGGTGGTGGCCTTACTGAAACTGTAACTATTCAGGCAAATGACCGTAAGCCTTGGCAGAAAGTTCACAACTTCGAGGGTTCAAAGCTTCGCATTGCGAACATCAGCCAAGAAAGCGCTTCTCTGCAGGCTACGCTTGTTGACCTTTCTTAAGAAATTACTCCGCTTAGGCAGTTGGCTTACTCGCTGGCTGCCTATGCCTTTCCTGTCCATTTTTGCTGGGTATATCTTTGCGCCAAATTGTTTTCATCAGTTCAGTGTTTTTCCAGCAATTGATTTTGGGACTGCCAGTTGGCGCAATAACTGACTGTCCGCCTCCTGTTTCAGAGTGCCCGAAGAACAGAAAGCTCTGTATTGTCCCTATTAAACTTTATTTTCTAGAGCCCACCGCCTTTATTCATCTGCAAACCAACAACGGCAGTAATATGCTGCTTCAATTGCAGAATGAGAGCAACGTGAACATTGCAGAACTGAAACTATCCTGTGGTGCTACCTCCGAGCATGTAAGGCTTGGTGTATATGCGCCTGACAATCTGCGCCGTTATAACCGTGACTGGGCAGGTTGTTTACTTAAGGTGTCGAATATCACCCAAAAAAGCACACCTGCAGAGGTTATGGTTTTTCTCGTAGGGCAATGATTTGTTATGTTTTTTCCCGTTTCGCGCGAAAATTAGTTCACCTTTATTCCTTTGTTAAGTTTTAAGCGTCATTCTCCTAAGAATATTCTTTGGGAGCGCGTCGAGTAAGTTTCATCTACCTTATTTTCGGTACAGGAAACCCCGTAATGAACGAACCAAGTTTTCTCTCTAAAATAAGTGTCAAAATGGCACTTTATGGCCTTTCGGGCGTGTTGTTGGCTGTTTTGATAGCCCAAGGCATGTTCAATATTTCGAGCATGTCTGACATCAAAGATGAAATTCATACGGTGTCAGAGCGTGATATACCATTAACAGAGGTTGTGACGCGCGTTACCGTGCACCAGCTGGAACAAACAATTCTCTTTGAGCGGTTTCTACGCCTTGGCGTGGAAATGGCCGCTAATCCGCACCTTCGCTCGCAGCTGATTAGGACAAGTGCTGAATTTGAAAAACTTGGTAAGCAAGTGACTGAGGAAATTCTCGAAGCGGAAAGGCTTCTTGAAAGGGATATTGATGAGGCACACTCTGATGCTGAGCGACAGGAATTTAGCCAGATGCTGTCTACCTTCAAGGTTTTGGAGCGTGAACATGAAACCTTTGATCGTCGCAGTAAGGAAATCAAAGAATCAATTCTAGACAATGATGTAATTCCAGACCATGCCACGTTAGAAGAAGTAGAAAAACTCGCGGACAAACTGGATCATTCTCTTGAAGAAATTCTGTTCGAAATTGAAGAGATGACTAAGCGCGCAATAGTGAACGTCGAGCGGCATGAGGAAGAAGTGCTGGGCACGACAATCGCTATGTTGGTTGTTGGCATTATCATTTCTCTGGTTCTTGTTTTCCTTTTAGCCGGGGCCGTAACTAGGCAAGCTCAGATTCTCATAGCCTTTGGTGAAGAATTGGCTGACCAGAATTTTGAAGGGCAAGCACCAGACCTACCTGTTAATACAGAGCTTGGTAGGTTGTCGAATGTATTGGGTGTACTACAGAAGTCTCTGTACGAAGCACGCGAGGTTCAAAAAGAACTAGCAGCGCGGGAGGAAGTGGACCGCCAATTGGCTGAAGGTGCCAAGGAACAAGAGCGCGAAAAGAAACGACAGGAAGAGGAAGCAGCAAGGCAAGCAGAAAAAGACGCTGAAGCTCAACGTATCCGTGAACGCAACGAACTAGCAGAGCAGTTTGAGCATTCTGTTGGGTCCATTGTGAATGATGTTGTAGCCAAGATGGACTTGTTCAAAGTTTCCGCAGATAAAGTTATCGCAGCCGCAAACAACACCGCCAACATGACGGTTGAAATTGTGGGTAATTCCACAGAGGCAGGTTCAAGTGTGCAAACGGTTGCTGCAAGTGCGGAGGAAATGAATGCGTCGGTACAGGAAATTAGCCGCCAAGCACAGTCAGCAACTGAGTTAACTAAGTCAGCCAATACGGACGCTGAAGCTGCCGTAAATCAGGTTAACTTACTGGACGGTGTTGCCCAAAGCGTGGGAGATGTAGTTA
>JBFOLV010000613.1:0-2256 GCA_040830325.1 Kordiimonas sp.
AAGTGGTACGGTTATTATAGAACGACAGGGTGTTGAAATAGATTCTGCCTATGAACCTTTTGAGTTTTTGGGAACAAAGTGGGCAATTTTGGCGGAAATTGAAGTAGAGGAAATGGAAGCTCCAGTTAGAGAGATGGGCTGGGTCATGATTTCAATTGGCTTGTTGTTTGCCGTGGTCATGGCGGTAGTAGGTTTTTTCTTCGCTCGTACTATTACAAAGCCAATATACGGCATGGTTGCTGCCATGAGCGACCTAGCAGATGGTAATGACAAAAGTGAAGTACCTTACCGGGACAATCAGGATGAAATCGGAGATATGGCTGCGGCTGTTGAGGTATTTAGGCAGAACTCAATAGAAAGGCGCAAGTTGGAAATAGAGGCTAAGGAACAGGCTGAAGCGAAGAGAATAAGGGATGAAAAGCGGTTAGAGGATGAAAATGCACGCCGTGAGGCTGAGCTGGAAGGCCAGCGGAAGGCTGCAGAAGAAAAAGATCGAATTGCTAAACAAATGGCCGATTTGGTGTCACAGTTCGACGCTCAGACTACCGAGATGCTTCAAAGTGTTTCATCCGCAGCAGCGGAGCTAGAAAGCACAGCGCAATCAATGAGTGATACTGCGGATTCTACAAATGGGAAGTCAGCAACTGTTGCTGCAGCGTCTGAGCAAGCTACACTCAATGTTCAAGCGGTAGCCAGTGCTACCGAGGAACTAAGTGCATCTATATCAGAAATAGGTAACCAGATATCAAGGGCGAACGAGGCTAACAGTGCGACAGCAAAAAAAGCTGAAGAGGCTAGTTCTGTTATGGGTGAACTTGGCACAGCGTCTCAGGCTATTACTGAGGTTGTGCAACTCATCAATGATATCGCAGAACAAACTAACCTTTTAGCTCTCAATGCTACAATTGAGGCGGCACGCGCAGGCGATGCAGGTAAAGGTTTTGCTGTAGTCGCTTCAGAGGTAAAAAACTTGGCAGGGCAAACTGCAAGTGCGACTGAACAGATAGAACGTCAGATTAAATCTGTGCAGGATACCTCTGACGTAGCCGCTGCTTCGATGGCAGATATTAGAGGAGCGGTCACAGAATCTGCTGAGATTGCATCTGCAGTTACTTCATCGGTTGAGGAACAAAAAATTGCTACGGGTGAGATAGCCCATAATGTGCAAGAAGTTGCCTCAGGTACCGACGACGTCAATAAGAATATTCTGGACGTATCAAAAGGGGCGTCCGAAACCCGTGACGCGTCAGGACAAGTGCTGACTGCAGCGCAAGAAGTTGCTGTAATTTCCAATAAAATAAAAGGGTCCGTGGAAAGCTTCTTAGGTGAGGTGCAGGCGCTAATGAAACATTAATCGAGATAACTTCTAGGGGGTGTTTTTCTGAGGGAATGAAGAAGGAATAGACCATGGATAAGAAGAGTTTTCAGACAGTAAAAAGTTTGCTTTTTGGCGGTTTGATTGTAGTGCTAGCAGGACCCTCCTCGACTTATGCGCAAGATGATGCGGGGTTTTCACTGTCTGCAAATGCGGCGCTAGTTTCAGATTACCGTTTTCGAGGAGTATCTCTCTCCGACAAGGATCCAGCTATACAAGGTGGCTTTGATGCCGCTCACGACAGTGGCTTTTACATTGGCACCTGGGGGTCCTCTATTGAGAACTTCGGTGGATCAGAATTTGAACTAGACATCTACGCCGGTTATGGCAGTGAAATAGGAGGTTTTGCAACGGATTTAGGCGTGATCGCTTACACCTATCCTGGTTCAGACAATACTCACTATATTGAAGTATATGGGTCGGTAAGTGGTGAGGCCGGGATAGCTGAATGGACGTTAGGCGCAGCATATGTCTGGGACCAAGATAATGTAGGCGGGACAGACAATATATACTTCTACCTTGATGGCGGAATGCCGTTAGGGGATACACCTTTGTCTCTATCTACACATATAGCATATGAGGATGGTGCGTTTGGTAGTGATAAGTGGGACTGGAGCGCTGGTGTGTCTTATGACTTTAATCAGTTTTCTCTCTCTATCAGCTATGTTGATACAAATATTAAAGGTAGCCGTATTGCTAAGGCCGGCGTTGTAGCCATGTTATCTGCAAGTTTCTAAATAAAGAATCGGTGGGCTACTGTTCTTTTTGAAGATGTTCAAAAACTAAAACGTGCGGTGAAATTGGCTCACGCCCCATTTCACATCGAAGTGACCTGATACCGTCAGCCTGTGAAATGGCGTGATGGAACTCTATTTTTTCAT
>JBFOLV010000614.1:0-3033 GCA_040830325.1 Kordiimonas sp.
AATTTCTAAATGTAATTGAGCAGTTTTGGGAACATTTAGGTGAAATTGCTCAAATACATGTTGAAGATTTACATGGAAACATTAAGGGAGTTTTTGGTGGCGATTTGTTTCCTGCGAACGACGAGAACATTGCATCAAAATGTGGGATCTTCGCGGATACCATTATCTTACCCGATCCCTTTTTACGCTCTAAACATATATTTGAAAACTACTCAAAAAAAGATCAAGCGTATTATTTAGTCAAGCACGCTATGAATATTCTTCAATACAAGGATTTAGCTTGTGCCGAATTGGAAACGCCAATTGTTGTAATTCTTCCTGATAAAGCTGCGTTGGAAAAAGAGGAAAGAGACTTCTTTAATTCTTTAGGTAAGGAAGATTCGCTAGTTCATGCAGGAAAGCTCTTCAACAGAACATTTAAATCCTTTGAAGAGTTGATTGCTTTTGCTCAGGAACTAGATACCGTTGAGAGAGCAGTAGCAGAAATCGGTGATGAAAAAAGGGTACTATTTGATACGGAATGGACCGGAGATGTCACGGCACAATTAAACCAAGCTCTCGAGAATAAGCACTATCAGTTCTTTAAGGATTCGCCGGGCGTCTTACTTGCTTCGCAAGCTTTGGGGCGGATGAGTGTTAGTAACGAATTGCTAGTTAAGTCTCGTCGTTTGAATGCCTCTCCAATAATGGATGCGCCGACGTCATGGCAATACTTAGTTTGGAAAATGGAATACGATTCTGAAAGAGCTGAAGATAAATTAAATTCCGAGAATCTGCATATTTTAAAAGGCCTAAATGATCTTGCAAGTGATAGTGCACAATGGCTGGGGAACATTCCGCCAGAGTCTCTAATAGCATTACGTAAAGAAGGTGCTATGGAGGAAATTCGCGAAATATTAGGTGTTGAAATCAAAGAGCTAATTGAAGCCGAGCCATCCAAGTTTCATAGCAGCCGTGATCAAATATTAAAAAATATCGATAGAGCATTAAATCAGCACCAAAAAAGTATTGAGACGTTGAGGGCAAAAAAATGGAAGTTTGCAGGTACAGATATTGGCTCTTGGTTAGTTGTAGGCTCTCTCGAAGTGACTGCTGCAGTAACGGGAGTCCCTGTATGGGGAATGGCTACAATAGTAGCAGATCAATTGTTGGACGTCCCTAAACTTAAAGATATTCCGCAATCTATTCGTGATTTAGCAGATGAGAATAATAAACTAGGAAAGTCGCCAGTAGGGATGCTTTTCGACATAAAAAAGCAAAATTCCTAATGGGCAACACGTATTAGATTAGAAGTTAGACTATGTGTTTGAGAAGTTGGTTATTACGATATACTAAGTTGCAGCTTGTAGAATGATAATTGTTACTGCAACGTCATTGCGACAACACTACATGCAATTTCTCCTCAGTTTGCCGCTCCATCAGGCTTTGCAGGCGGTATTTGTCGCCTTTTTGCTCTAACTGGTCCCGCTCAAAGCCGCTCAGGTTGAAGATTATGGCCCGGCCCTACCAAACAGCCGTTTCGTGAAATTGCGGCATACAAGATGGAATAAAACCAAGAAAGAAAAATGAGGATATAGAAGAGGATGTCAGCGCTTCACCCTCTTGGTACCCGCAGCCGGACTCGAACCGGCACGATCATACGATCTCAAGATTTTAAGTCTTGTGTGTCTACCAATTCCACCATGCGGGCCCGGAAGAGGTTGGCGCAAGCGCCTACAGCATGTGCTGCAACGGCCTTATAAAACACTCTTTACCGCGAAAACAACGGGGAATTTCACCAAATTACGACAATTCATGTTGCAATGCGCCCGAAGCCCTGCTTTTGTGCGCCCTTCAGAGTTTTCAAAAATAAAAATAAGTGAGTAAACCCGTGTCGACAAAATATGTATTAACGCTTTCATGCCCTGATCAACAAGGCCTCGTCGCCGAGGTTTCAAGCCTAATTGCGGAGCATGGCTGCAATATTACCTCAAGTGACCAATTTGCAGATGTCGATAGCGGCTGCTTTTTCATGCGTGTTGCCTTCACTTCATGTGATGATGCGCAAACATGCGAAAGCCTGCGGGAAATTATTCGCCCAACCGCTGAAAAATTCAAAATGCAGTGGACCTTACATAATGCCAGTATGCCACAGCGTGTGCTGATTATGGTGTCCAAGTTTGATCATTGTTTGATGGACCTGCTTTACCGCCGCGAACGTGGTGCCCTTAACATGGAAGTGCCGGCGGTTATCTCAAACCACAAGGATGCCTACCGCCTGACAGCATCTTATGACATTGCTTACCACCAGTGGCCGGTAACAAAAGAAAACAAACAACAGCAGGAAGAGAAGCTGCTGAACCTGATTGACGAAGAACAAATCGACCTGATTGTGCTCGCGCGTTACATGCAGGTGCTTAGTGACAAAGTATGCCGCCGCTTGGAAGGCCGTGTGATCAACATTCATCACAGCTTCCTGCCGAGTTTTAAGGGCGCAGTGCCTTACCAGCAGGCCTACCATAAAGGCGTGAAACTGATTGGTGCAACAGCACACTATGTAACGCCCGATTTGGATGAAGGCCCAATCATAGAGCAAAACGTAGCACGCGTTAACCACGCCATGTCTGTGGAGGACCTTGTTGCACAAGGCCGCGACGTGGAGCGTGTTACACTGGCTGAGGCCGTAAAACTGCACCTAGAACACCGGGTGCTGCTGAACGGCAACAAGACAGTCGTGTTCAAGCGCTAGATGAAGCACTCTGTGGGCGTTTACTGCGCCCACACTAAGCCAAAGTTATAAGCACCACTATTTTCGTTGCTGTCTGCCCTCTCAGTGTTAGAAATGTTCATTCTTTCAAATAACTGACGAGGCTATTTGTGCAGATCAAAATGCTTTTTGCGGTGGTGAGCCTAACCATCACTCTACCGGCTTTTTCCGAGCCCTTTACCGTCACTCATCAAAAAGTTAGCAATACAGTATATGTTCTTGACGCAGATGGCACCAATGTGGGGCTTGTGATTGGTGACAAAAACCTACTTCTGATTGACCCCGGC
>JBFOLV010000615.1:0-3763 GCA_040830325.1 Kordiimonas sp.
CCCTCAAAAAAAATCGTTTTATTTGTGTGGTTTTAACCAAAACTAAGGAAAAAGCGCGGCATGATGGTTTTTAAGAAAAAAACAAACCCGAGACCACATTGTATTATTAAAAAAGCCAAAAACACTTCGCCGCTACCAAAAAAGATGCGGCCGAAGCATTCGCCCCTCGCCCCGCCACTGTTTGCCGTGAGCTAACCAAAAAGTTTGAAGAAGTCGTTCGAAACGACCTTGTATCGCTCGCCAAGCATTATGAACAGGCAGAAACACCAAAGGGCGAGATTGTTGTAGTAATTGGTGCACCGGCGAAGACTGAACAACAACAAGAAACAGCGATCAATACAGAAGAAACACTGACCCTCGCACTAAAACATATGAGCGTAAAATCCGCTGCGGCATTTGTGTCTGAACTCACAGGCGAAAAGCGCAAAGGTCTGTATGCCCGCGCACTTGAGATATCAAAGCAGTAACATAATCAATGTCCACTAAACGCCAAAAATCAGAAAGAAGGGGGCGATATGCTGAAATTTGGGCGTCCTTGTTTTTACTAATCAAAGGATATCGCACCTTAAGCAGGCGTTTTCGATCAAAACGGGGGGAAATAGACCTTATTTGCAAACGTGGACAAACCGTTATTTTTGTTGAGGTTAAAGCAAGAAAAACTGCGGATGACGCCCTTCATTCAATAGCCTACAAACAAAGGAGGCGTATTGAAGCAGCGAGTGAAGATTGGCTCAAACTAAACCCAGGGAAAGCCAAATCACTTAGGTTTGATGTTGTGGCTATTGCACCACGAACAATTCCAACCCATATCAAGGACGCTTGGCGACCGACTTCTTATTAGAAAGTCAGCTGAAACTTTTGAAGATTAGGCCAGAAGGCCAAAACGGCAGGAAAAACAATATGGTAGATACCCCCCTTAAGGTCGCATTTCAAATGGACCCAATGGAAACCGTGAACATTAACGGTGACAGCACCTTTGTTTTAATGCTGGAAGCTCAAAAACGGGGCTATGAACTCTGGCACTATCTAGTTGATGATCTATCTTACTGTGATGGCAAAGTCAGTGCCCTTGCACGGCCAGTTACTGTTCGCCGCGAAATGGGTAATCATTTTGACTTTGGCGAAGAGACAATCATCGACCTCGCTGATATCGATGTTGTTTGGATGCGGCAAGACCCTCCTTTTGACATGGCCTATATCACAGCCACTCATTTACTAGAGCTAATTCACCCGGAAACATTGGTGGTTAACAATCCAGCGGAAGTTAGAAATGCACCTGAGAAACTGTTTGTAACCAAGTTTCTTGATCTAATGCCGCCTACGCTGATCACTCGACGAGAAAATGATGTGCGTCGTTTCCGGGAAGATCATGGGGATATTATTGTAAAGCCTTTATACGGCAACGGCGGCGCGGGTGTTTTCCACCTGAAAGAAGATGATTCCAACCTTGGCAGTCTTATGGAGATGTTCCTTGCTGCGAGCCGCGAACCCGTCATGGTTCAACGTTTCCTTCCCGAAGTCGTTCAAGGCGACAAACGGATCATTCTTATTGACGGCGAAGCGGTAGGCGCAATAAACCGCGTTCCAGCTGAAGGCGAAATCAGATCAAATCTTGTCGCAGGTGGGACTGCTGTGCAGTCTAGTCTCACTGACCGCGAGAAAGAAATATGCGATCGCCTTAGACCAGAACTAAAAGAACGCGGCCTGATATTTGTCGGTATTGATGTAATTGGTGATTGGCTTACTGAGATTAATGTTACCTCCCCAACAGGATTGCAATCAGTGAATCAATTTGATGGCGTTAGCCTTGAATCAAGTATCTGGGATGCAATTGAAGCAAAGCTTTAAGGGTCAGGTCTAGATAAACTTGTCAGAACAAAAAAGCCCCGACAGATATGCCGGGGCTTTTTATTAATCTATAACTTTAACTTACTAAAATCCGCAAACTCCGAGCTTGGAACACAGCTCGTCTAATTGATCCAAATCATCGTAACTGATTGTTACCTTGCCGGTTTCACCTTCGTGATCTATTGACACTTTCAAGCCAACAGCCGCGGATAAATCCTTCTCAAGTGCTACTGTATCAGCATCCTTTTTCTTTCCTGAGATATTACCTGGCCGAGGCTGACGCTTTTGCTTTCCATCTTTGCTTTCAGCAACAATTGCCTCCACTTGCCGTACACTCAAACCCTCTTTGATGATACGCTTTGCAAGTTCTACAGCATGTTCATATCCGATAAGGGCTCTGGCATGGCCCATGCTAATCGTGCCTTCACCAACCATACCTTGAACTTTCTCAGGCAAGTTAAGTAGCCGCATCAAGTTAGTTACATGGCTTCTGCTTTTACCAACAACTTCAGCAACAGCTTCTTGGGTATGACCAAATTCTTCCATCAAACGTTTAAAACCAACAGCCTCTTCAATCGCTGTCAGGTCCGCACGCTGAATATTCTCTACAATCGCAATCTCTAGTACTTCTACGTCAGTAAGTTCACGGACAACAACAGGTACCTCATGAACACCAGCTTTTTGACAAGCACGCCACCGCCGTTCACCTGCGACAATTTGATATTTTTCAGGACCAAGTTCACGGACAAGGATCGGCTGTAAAAGTCCTTTGTCCTTAACGGATATGGCTAACTCTTCAAGTGCTGCTTCATCAAAATGAACACGCGGTTGGTTGGCATTTCGCTCGAGAAACTCAATTGGCAATCTACGCCGAGTGCGCGGTGCGCCATCATTTGCTGTTTCCGTAGGAAGTTCAGTACCAACAACTGGTCTGTCATCTCCAAGAAGCGCTGAAAGTCCGCGTCCTAATCCTTTGCGAGCAGCTTTTGCCATTCTACTAACCTAACTCTTTGTTCTATCTAACTTCAAACGATGCAGACTTAAGCTGCTAACTGGCCAGAGCGGCCCATAAATTCGCGAGCCAGAGCGATATAAGCTCTGCTACCAACACAGCGGTGATCATATAGAAGCGCCGGTTTACCAAAACTTGGTGCTTCAGAAACACGTACATTTCTTGGAATGACTGTATCGTAAACTTTGTCCCCTAGATAATCACGCACATCAAGCGCAACCTGCTCAGACAAATTATTGCGCTTATCAAACATAGTAAGAACCACACCATTGATAGTAAGGTTTGGATTCAAACTTGTACGCACCTGTTCAATTGTCTTAAGTAACAAACTGAGACCTTCGAGCGCAAAAAACTCACACTGAAGCGGAACCAAAACTTCATCAGCGGCTACCAAAGCATTGATGGTCAACAAAGAAAGTGACGGCGGACAATCAATAAGAATATAATCATACCCCTCTCTCGCTTCCGCTTTTTCTAACGCTTGCTGTAGGCGGAAGTTCCGTTGAGGCAATTCTGCCAATTCAAGATCTGCTCCCGAGAGGTCAACAGTTGATGGAATGATATCTAGGCCAGGCACTTCAGTACTTAATACTGCATCCATAACAGGTGCTGCACCTAGAACAACATCATAAGACGTTATTTCCCTGGCATTCCGATCAATACCAAAACCAGTACTCGCATTTCCTTGAGGGTCTAGATCAAGTACCAAAACCCGCTTTTCAACTGCTGCCATGGCAGTTGCCAAGTTGATTGCCGTCGTTGTTTTACCAACACCACCTTTTTGGTTTGCAACAGCTATGATGTGAGCACCTGAACTGGTGTGCATACCTAAATCCCCCGAGTTACTCTATAAAAAGAGTATATATTCAAACACTTAGATCTTTTTGATACCAGAAAGCCTTA
>JBFOLV010000616.1:0-7805 GCA_040830325.1 Kordiimonas sp.
AGTGGCCCCCAATCATGCTCACTGTCATTTGAAACTGCAGCACAAATACATACATTTTGCGAGCTCAACTATGCCTGTTTATGCATACAGTTTGGACTACCTATACATATTCGCATGTGATTAAGTTGTGAAAACAAAAAAGGCCCGGAAAACCGAGCCTTTTTTTCTGCTATTCCCACTCAATGGTGCCTGGGGGCTTACTTGTAATATCATAGACAACGCGGTTGATGCCGCGCACTTCATTGATGATACGCGTAGCAACACGCCCGAGAAAGTCATGAGGGAATGGATAATAATCCGCAGTCATTCCGTCGGTTGAGTTAACTGCGCGAATGGCGCAAACATGATCATATGTACGAGCATCACCCATTACACCAACTGTCTTAACGGGTAAAAGCACAGCAAATGCCTGCCAAATTGCGTCATACAGGCCTGCATTTCTGATCTCTTCAAGATAGATTGCATCTGCCTTACGCAGAATATCTGCTTTCTCGCGGGTAATCTCACCTGGAATACGAATAGCAAGGCCTGGCCCCGGGAATGGGTGCCTACTTACGAAATCATCATGAAGACCAAGTTCACGGCCAAGTGCGCGCACTTCATCTTTGAAAAGCTCACGAAGTGGCTCAACAAGCCCCATATTCATGCGCTCAGGCAAACCGCCAACATTGTGGTGAGATTTGATCGTTACAGAAGGTCCACCGATGAAGGAAACAGATTCAATCACATCCGGATAGAGTGTTCCTTGTGCAAGGAAATCAGCGCCACCGACATTCTTTGCTTCTTCTTCAAAAACATCGATGAAAAGCTTACCTATGATCTTGCGCTTCTTTTCCGGGTCGGTAATCCCAGCCAGTTCGCCAAGGAACAAATCAGATGCATCCTTGTGGATCAGGTTGATGTTGTAATGCTCACGGAACAAGCTAACTACCTGGTCGCTTTCCCCTGCCCGCATCAATCCGTGATCCACATATACGCATGTTAGTTGATCACCAATTGCTTCATGGATAAGAACAGCAACAACGCTACTGTCTACGCCGCCAGAAAGGCCACATATAACGCGCTTATCGCCAACCTGTTCGCGAATTTCCTGAATCTTAGTTTCACGGAAACTCGCCATTGTCCATTCGCCTGTGCAGCCACAAATTCCGCGCACAAAATTCTTTAGAAGGTCAGCACCGTGCGGTGTATGAACAACTTCAGGATGGAACTGCACTGCATAGAATTTACGTGCTTCATCAGCGATAGCTGCGTAAGGTGCACCTTCACTTATTGCTACAATTGAAAAACCCTCAGGAAGCGCATCAACACGGTCACCATGGCTCATCCAAACTTGTTCGTTGTCACCTTTGTTCCAGACACCATCAAAGAGTGAGCAGTTTTCTTTAACATCTACAAAGGCACGGCCAAATTCCTGATGGTCCGAGGTAGCAACCTTACCGCCGAGTTGCTCAACCATTGTCTGCTGGCCGTAACAGATGCCGAGTACAGGGATACCCATTGTAAAAACACGTTCCGGTGCGCGCGGTGTATCCTTATGAGTAACACTTGCGGGCCCCCCGGAAAGAATAATCCCAGAAGCACCGAAGTCATCAAGCACGTTATCAGCTTGGTTAAACGGAACAATCTCACAGTAAACACCTGCTTCCCGGACGCGGCGGGCGATCAGCTGAGTTACCTGTGATCCAAAATCTAGTACGAGGATTTTATCTGTCATCTACAGTCTCACTATATAGATGGTTGCGTATATAGCCTTGTATCACCAAGGCCAAATGTCAAAATGGGGCCGCGTGGACCCCATTTCTTTATTCTTGATTTTCTTTCTTCGGCGGCTCGACGCAGCGAATGTGAAGCTCTCGGAGCTGTTTCATGGAAACTTCGCTCGGTGCGTTCATCATCAAGTCCTCGGCTTTCTGGTTCATTGGGAACAAGATAACCTCTCGAATGTTAGGCTCATCAGCCAAAAGCATAACCATACGATCAACGCCTGGAGCCAACCCACCGTGCGGAGGTGCACCATACTTGAAGGCATTCAACATGCCACCGAATTCTTCCTCAACAACTTCTTCACTGTAACCAGCGATGCCGAACGCCTTGATCATAATATCAGGACGGTGGTTACGAATTGCGCCAGAAGATAGTTCAATACCGTTACACACAATATCATATTGGTAAGCAAGGATGTCGAGTGGGTCCATTGTTTCAAGCGCTTCCATTCCACCTTGCGGCATAGAGAATGGGTTATGAGAGAAATCAATTTTCTTATTTTCTTCATCATACTCGAACATAGGATAGTCAACGATCCAGCAAAACTTGAATTCGTCATCACCAATAAGTTCTAGATCTTCACCAACCTTAGTACGTGCAACGCCGGCAAGTTTAGCTGCGCCAGCTTTTTTATCACACGCGAAGAATACACCGTCATTGTCACCCAGACCTAGGTCTTCAAGAAGGGCTTTCGTTGCTTCCTCACCAAGATTTTTCGCGATTGGACCACCAGGTACGCCTTCCTTGATGTTGATGTAACCTAGGCCAGCAAAACCTTCGCGCTTCGCCCAGTCATTGGTGCCATCAAAGAACTTACGAGACTTAAGGCCTGCTCCTGGTGCTGGAATAGCGCGTACAACACAGCCGTTCTCAACCATGTTTGCAAAGATACCAAAACCAGAACCACGGAAGTGCTCCGTAACATCTTTGATCTCAATTGGGTTACGAAGATCAGGTTTATCGTTACCGTATTTTAGCATGCTTTCTTTGAAAGGAATGCGCGGGAACGGCGCTTCAGTGATTTTCTTGTTTGAGAATTTTTTGAAAACCTCAACCATCACAGGTTCAATAGCGTTGAATACATCATCCTGAGTTACAAAGCTCATCTCAACATCGAGCTGATAAAACTCACCTGGGCTACGATCAGCACGAGCATCCTCATCACGGAAACAAGGCGCAATTTGGAAATAGCGATCAAAGCCAGAAACCATAATCAGCTGTTTAAACTGTTGTGGCGCTTGTGGGAGTGCATAAAATTTACCAGGATGTTGACGTGCCGGTACGAGGAAATCACGTGCGCCTTCAGGGCTAGAAGCCGTTAGGATTGGCGTTTGGAACTCGCGGAAGCCCTGCCCTGTCATCTGCGAACGTAGTTCAGAAATAACATCTGAGCGCAGAAGAATGTTATTGTGAATGCGTTCGCGGCGGAGATCCAAAAAGCGGTATTTAAGACGAACATCTTCTGGGTACTCTGTGTCACCAAATACAGGGAGCGGTAGATCACCCGCGCCAGATAGTACTTCCAAATCATCAACGAATATCTCAACGGCGCCAGTTGGCAGCTCATTGTTCACTGTTTCTTCTGTACGCGCCTTCACACGTCCATCTATGCGGATCACACTTTCTGCACGTACAGCCTCAGCAGCAGCAAATGCTGCGCTATCTGTATCAAGTACACATTGCGTGAAACCATAGTTATCACGAAGGTCAATGAACAAAAGACCACCATGGTCCCGTTTACGGTGTACCCAACCAGAAAGGCGAACTGTTTCGCCGACATGGTCTAAGCGAAGGTCATTACAGGTATGCGAACGAAATGCGTGCATTATCTTACGTCTCTATCTCTTTTTAAAATTCGCTTTATATACTATCAAAAAGCAAAAAAGTTTGGCCGGAAAAGCGCATGATTGTAGCCAAATGTCAAGGCCGAGATGCCGAAACTTCATATAATCGAGCAATAAACAATCTCCTAAACTCAGAGAAAGGGTGACGTTCGGCCAAAAGCTGTGTATTAGAGGCCAAAACAATAACAGGAATTGGCATGCAGCCCATAACTACTACTGAAGACCTAGCAGCCCTTTGTGACCGCCTTAAAGATGCTGAATTTGTAACCGTTGATACTGAGTTTTTAAGAGATAACACTTATTATCCTAAACTTTGCCTCGTACAAGTTGCGGATGATAACGAAGCCCATTGTATTGATCCACTGGCGGAAGGCATGGACCTAGAGCCGCTGTTTGATCTTTTCAGGAATGAGGATGTCTTGAAGGTAATGCATGCTTGCCGCCAAGACATGGAGATTTTCTTTCTATTAATGAACGGCCTCCCTAAGCCTATTTTTGATACACAGATCGCTGCAATGGTTTGCGGTTTTGGCGACTCGGTGGGCTATGAAACACTGGTTACAAAAATTACCAAAGCCCAGCTGGACAAATCCGCGCGCTATACTGATTGGTCAAAGCGCCCTCTTTCAGACAAACAGCTTAACTATGCAATTGGTGACGTCACACACTTGCGTAAGATATATCGCCGCTTGCAGAAAGAACTTGATGAAACGTCACGTGGATCCTGGGTCGAAGAAGAAACAGCACCTTTGCTGGAAACAAGCCTTTATCACATAGTACCGTCTGAAGCGTGGAAACGACTTAAAGTCCGCACCAACAAACCTCGTTTTCTTGGTCTCTTGAAAGCACTTGCGACTTGGCGGGAGCTTCAGGCTCAAGAACGTGATATGCCACGAAATCGGATTGCAAAAGATGAAGTTCTCTTTGAAATTGCGGCGCATCCTCCTAAGGATGTTGAAGGGTTTGATAAACTTCGTGGCGTTCCTAAGGGCTTCAGCAGATCACGTGCCGGCAAAGCCCTGTTTTTAGCATTACAGGACGGACTAAAAGTGCCGGAAGAAGATTTACCTCAGATTGAACGCGCAAAACCTCGCCCAGCAACACCGCCAATGGCCGATTTACTTAAAGTTCTTCTTAAACAAAAGTGTCAGGATGCAAAAGTAGCCGCTCGCATGGTTGCTAGTGCACAGGAGCTTGAAACTTGGGCTGCCGTGCCCAATACAGATATTCGCGCGATGCATGGCTGGCGCTATGAGATATTCGGGGCTGATGCTGAGAAGCTTATGAAGGGTGATTTAGCTCTTACGGCACGTAACGGTGAAATTGATATTGTAGAGCTTGAGGAGGAAGAGGAATAACCCTCTTCCTTACACGACAAACAACTAATCAATAACTTCAATTCTCGTCGATTTACCAAACACTTGACCTAAGTTTCTCAATCTACGCTTCACCACGTCGTTAGCTAGATCATTGAACTCCTTCGGTACGCCTAGATAAAGCCTTGCTCGAGAAACTCTTAAGGCACTAACAGTTAAGGCTTTGATCGTACCACCAGATAGTCGCTGTGCTAGCCGAAGTGCTGCTCCCATCGTCCGGGCTTCCATTATATCTTCGATCTTGAGTAACGGTAACATTTGAGCAAGATGTGGCGCATCCACCCTTGCACCGTAAGCTTGATTGAGTGCAATTGCTATATAGCCCCTGTCTCGGTGTGTTAGCCCAACATAGTGCCCATACAAAATTGCATTCACTGCTTTTTCCGCGCGGAAGTCAGGATGCCCTCGCCATGCAACATCGCTAAGAAGGCATATAGCCATATGAAGCTTATTTCTTCTTTCTGGGTCCTGAGACTTTTTATAGAAAAGCGGCCGTGTCCAATCAAAAATTAGTTTTGAGTGCTCTGGAAAACGACAACGTTCATGGGAGATAACCTGGCAAGCCGTAATAAATGGGTCTTGCTCTCTTTCTTCACTATGTAGATCTTCGAAAATGAGCCCTTCCCGAAGGCCATAACTTGATGCAACAACTTTCTTAGCCTTCATAGCACGCATCAATTCAATCAAGATTGTAGCCGCGGTTGGTAGCACTTCGCGGCGGCGTTCTGTAAGTGCTTTCCCAAAAGGTATATCCTGAGGCATTAATTTGGATAATCGTCTGGAATAAGCAGAAAATTCGCTTCTTGAACTGTAGAAGCCATGAAGGATTGGCAGCGGGTGAGCCTTTTCCTTCATCATTAGCTTCGCAATATTACGCCATGCGCCACCAACAAGATACAAATTGTGACCATCCTCATCCTTCAACCAGGAAATAGATTCGAAGGTGGAGCGCAGATATTTTTTCATGTCCGAGCGATTGGTTCCAAAATTACTCATGAGACGTAAAGGACCAATTGGAAGACTGATGGTTTCTAGCACCTCTCCATTTTTCATGCGTGCTAGTTCAAGCGAGCCGCCTCCCAAATCACCTGTAATACCACTGGCGCCTGGTTCACCAGAAAGCACACCAAGTGCAGCAAGCTTCGCTTCTTCGTGGCCATCAATAACGCGTATACTTAGGGCACACTCACTGGCTACCCGCTTGGCGAAAGCTGCGCCATTCTTTGCATCCCGAACCGCTGCTGTGGCCACCACTCGAATATCACTAACCTTCATCTGATCGCACAAGGCTTTGAATCGCTTCAGTGTAGAGATGGCTAGCTCAATAGCATTTTCACCCATGTTGCCAGTGGTGCCAATCTCTGCACCAAGACCTACCATCAGTTTTTCATTGAATATGGTGTCTGGCACCCTTTTTCTGCCGGAAAAAACAACGAGCCGAACAGAGTTTGAGCCGATATCAATCACTGCTACATATTCTTCTGCGGCTCGGGGATTTTCAAACATACTCAAATTTACTCGTCAAAATCATAATCTATAAGAGGGGCAATAGTTACATCTTCATCCAACGCCTTACCGCGCCCAGACAAAGAAGCATTTGTCATAAAGTAATGGTGTGCGAGAAATTCATCCTCGCCCTCACTTACCCGAACTTTTTCAAAACCACCATCAGAGTCCATAGCCCAAGACTGGCCATTGTCTCTGAAATTTGCAGCCATCACCTGACCCATTATCTGGTTATGAACTGTAGGGTTCTCTAGCGGAACCAAGGTTTCAACACGGCGGTTAAAGTTTCTCGGCATCCAATCAGCTGACGAGATAAACACCTTTGCTTCGCGTGACGGCAAGCCTCCGCCGTTACCAAAACAGCAAACTCGCGCGTGCTCTAAGAAACGCCCGACGATTGATTTCACGCGAATATTCTCGCTTAAGCCCGGAATTCCAGGCCTTAGAGTACAAATACCGCGAATAGACAAATCTATCTGAACACCGTTTTGCGAGGCTTCGTAGAGCTTATCGATAATCTTTGAATCCAAAAGTGCATTCAGTTTAACCCAAATAGCACCAGGGCCACCTGATCGAGCGATTTCTATTTCATTATCTATAAGCTCCATCAGCTGATCACGAAGCATAAATGGAGATAATACCAGCTTTTCAACACCAGCAGGCTCTACATACCCGGTTAGGTAATTGAACATCTTGTTAGTATCGCGCGCCAGCGTCTGATCTGCCGTAAAGAAAGATAAATCAGTGTAGATCTTTGCTGTTATGGGGTGATAGTTACCAGTACCAAAATGGAGATAACTGGTTAACTTATTACCTTCACGGCGTACAGCCATGGAAACCTTAGCATGCGTCTTCAAGTCAATGAAGCCAAACACAACATGGACGCCTGCTCGCTCTAAGTCTCTCGCCCATTTGATATTTTGTTCCTCATCAAAGCGTGCCTTAAGCTCAACAACCGCGGTTACTGATTTTCCTGCTTCTGCAGCCTCTATAAGGGCACTTATGATGTCCGACTGGGCGCCTGCCCTGTATAGAGTTTGTTTGATAGCAACTACATCAGGGTCTCGCGCGGCTTGACGAAGAAAGGCATGAACAACCTCAAACGACTCATAAGGATGATGAACAACAAAATCCTTTGCAGCGATTGCCTTAAAAATATCACCGCCAAAATCTCTCACGCGCTCAGGATATCTAGGATTATAGGGCGTGAACTTTAGCTCAGGATAATCATCCACTATGAGTTGTGAAGTTTCATTAACACCCAGAATGCCATCAACAATGACAACAGTATCCTCATCAGCATCAAGTCTCG
>JBFOLV010000617.1:0-2395 GCA_040830325.1 Kordiimonas sp.
ACGCCCGAAGGTGCCTGGAAGCATTTGCTCGGGGACGGGATTATTCCGCGCCCAGTTAATGCTGGTGGTCCTGAGAGATGCTTAAGGGTTTCGGTCGGCTTAGCCGAAGAGAATGAGGCCTTTTTGTCTTCGCTTGATGTTTATATGAAAGCTTAATGATATGGCCAAATATCAATTAAGTTCCGCGACTGAGAAGTATCTGAGAGACGTGCGTCCTATGTTCATTGGTGGAGCATGGAAAAAGGCTAGTGCAGGTGAAACAATTGGCTGCGTTAGCCCATTAGACGGTGAAGGATTAGCTAAAGTGGCGTCAGCTAGTAAAGAGGACGCGCTCTCTGCTATTTCTGCTGCGCGTGAGTCTTTTGATGGTGGTGTCTGGAAAAGTAAAACTCCAGCTGCACGCGCTAAAATTTTGTGGCGGCTTGCTGACTTAATTGAAGAACACACAGACACGCTGGCTGAATTAGAGGTGCTGGATGGCGGTAAGCTTCATTCTGCAGCTAAGAACGGCGAAGTGCCAATGGCGGCAGAAAGCTTTAGGTATTATGCCGGTTGGATAACAAAACTTGAAGGAAAAACCACAACCATATCTAGCGCTGGTGGCGCTCCTTTTCATTGTTACACCGAGCACGAACCTGTTGGTGTTGCAGGCATGATTTTGCCTTGGAATGGTCCGCTTGTTATGGCCGCTTGGAAGCTTGCTCCTGCACTTGCCGCTGGTTGTAGTTGTGTGGTGAAACCTGCCGAACTTACCTGTCTTTCCACCCTGTTTTTGGGTGAGTTGATGCAAGAAGCTGGTATTCCAGATGGTGTCGTAAATATTGTTACCGGAAGTGGCCGTGTAGTGGGTGCTGCAATTGCAGAAAGTCCGCTGGTGGATAAGCTCTCATTTACCGGCTCCACGCACACGGGGAAAAGCTTGCTTGATGCGGCTAAAGGTAATCTCAAAAAATTAACGCTTGAGCTGGGTGGTAAGTCTCCGGCAATTGTACTTGATGACTGCGATATAGATAAAACCGTGGCAGGTGTTGCCGCTGGAATTTTTTCTGGAGCGGGACAGGTCTGTGTTGCTGGCTCTCGAGCGTACGTGGCACGTAGCATATACCCAGCTTTCTTGGAGAAGTTGAAGCAGCATGTCCTTGGTATAAAAGTAGGTGAAGGTTTTGATCCGGATAGTCAGATGGGGCCACTCATTTCTGAAACGCAGCTTTCGAGTGTCCTAAATTTTGTGCGCGGCGCGGTCAAAGAAGGGGCGGTTGTTGCCACTGGCGGTGAGCGTTTAAGGCGCGATGGGTACTATATGACACCAGCAGTTATTGTTGATGCAGATGATAGTATGCAGATATGCCGGGAAGAGGTTTTTGGCCCAGTTTTGGTAGTGCAGCCTTTTGATGACTTGGAAGAAGTTATCCGGCGAGCAAATGACAGTGAGTATGGTCTTGCGGCCAGTGTTTGGACGGAGAATGTTGGCAAAGCCCACGGCGTTATCAAGCAGCTACAAGCAGGCATTACATGGGTGAATTGTCATGGTCTTCCAGACATGGCGATGCCATTTGGTGGTTTTAAACAATCAGGTTGGGGTCGTGAGGCTGGCCTTGAAGGCTTGATGCAATACTGTGAGACACGTTCGACGCTCGTAAACCTCGGTTAAATCAATTAAATAGCTTACTAGGTGGCAAATACGCGTGTGTATTTGCCATTTTTAATGCGTGTCTATATTATTTAAATCATTGATTTCATGATTATTTTTGGATTGGATTAGAAAAATTATAGGCATAAAATCTCAGCATGAGATTCAGTAATGGCTTGTAAATTTTACTCATTTGTTTCCTGCACAGGTGCTCACCTATTCTTTATCTTAGTTCGAAGTGGGATGTAATTTTAGTTCGCCTTTAGGTGGACTGGGCGCCCCCTCCCGTTCGGGCACTGGTTGTCAAAACATGTCGCGCATTATGGCGATCCTCATGTTTGATGGGGAACAAAGCTGTGGTGATCATGGGGCTTTGGCCGTGCGCGTTCTATATATAAACGGGGAGAGAACCATGCGGTTCCAAAGTGAGATACTATCAGTGCGGCGCTCTAAGTTGTTATGCAGTACTGTCCTGGGTGCATCTATGGTGCTCACGGGTGGTGTGCAGGCCCAAGATTCATCTGGCACAGAAGACGCATTTGAGCTTGAAGAAATTGTAGTGAACGCTCAGCGGCGTGAGCAGACGATTTTGGATGTGCCTGTGAGTGCATCAGTTTTTGGTGCAGAGCAGCTGGAAAAGCATAACATCAAAGATGCAAAGGCTTACCTTCTTCAAACACCAAACGTAACATTCCAAGCATCAGGCCGTAACGGTGCACGTGAGATCGTGATTGCGATCCGTGGTATTTCTGATGTGAAGGGCGG
>JBFOLV010000618.1:0-4509 GCA_040830325.1 Kordiimonas sp.
CCCAAGCATTAAACCTGTGGAGATTAAAAACCGCTTCATACCTAACCCCTGTAAAATCATTATAATATAACAATATTAACTATAGGGTTAGGCATTTACTTAAAACAAGATAAACTTAAGTAGAGAAAACGGCTCAACACTGGCTGCTAACGCGCTTTGCAATACACCTGAGCGATTATACGACTTGCTCTAAGGTTTCGGCCAACAGCATCATAATTTTCCCGCCCGATACCTTGCTTAAACTCCGGTAGATATCCTTCAAGGCTTGCTTGAACTAGACCCGTTTCCTCGAATACCTTTGGGTGTGTTGTGTAAACACGGCCACGCCTTGGGGCGCCGGCCACAACAGTTCCTATAATATTGCCGGCCTCATCAAAAACTGGACCGCCAGAAATACCGCCCAGCGAACCGCCAAAGTATGGTTTACGTTCTCGTTCTACCCAGGCAACAACAGGTTCGCGCATACGGTACCGGCCAGTTGAACGCATTTCAGTCCGGCCAATAACAGTTGCGCGGACATCCGCCGGGTTGCCTTGAGGGTACCCCATCATGTAACCATCTGACCCGCGCTCAGGCATCTCACTTGAGAGTGCCAAATGAGTTTGTGGCCCCCGCTTAGCCTGAATGACAGCAAAATCCCGGGTGCGCTCACTTGCATAAGACGCCACAGGCTCAAGGCGGCCAGGGCCACCAACAAAATAAACACTGGCACAACCATCCACCACATGGCGAGCTGTTACATATGTGCCTTGTCCGTCAACAGCAAAGGCTGTGCCCACACCGTTATGAACTGAACGTTCCAGTTTTACTTCCACGGTACTCGCAATATCGCGTGGAAGGCTTGCATCCTCAGGTAAAACAATTGCAGGCTGCTGTGGCTGAGGAACGGCGCGACTGCGCGGATTGTCCTCAGGTATGTCCACATACTTCAGTATGAAGAACAGAATAAAAATGGCATAGCCGCCAAATTCAAGTTTCCTGCGCATGCTTCTGCCGCCTATTAGCCGCCAATGGCCGCTGCATTTATCGCAGCAGTCGCTAACTTGATGCTAACAAGCAAAACAGCTGTGCTAACTTCGCCAGCTTCAATTCTGCTAGACACATCTTTCAACACCAAATCTACAAGCCTGAAAGCGACAATTTGCAGCACGAGGGCGATCACACCCCAAACAAGTAGATCCCAAAGTGAAACTGACGCCGCGAGAGAGAAAGCGAGAGGTAAGGCAAGGCCGATAAGTGCACCACCAAAAGATAGTGCTGCTGCCACATTGCCTGCCCGGATCAATGCTAGTTCATCATGCCTTGTCATCTGCATATAAATAAAGGCACCGACAGCGAGAATGGCAAGGCTAACCGCTGAGTGAACAAGGAATACAGGCAACCCTTGCCATAGTGCTAAAAGAGCTTCTTCCATCATATCCCCCTATTCTATCTCACGTCCGTCCATCATAGAGTACCGGCCTACTGCTTTGCCGCTTGTCCATAATGCAGCGCTTACGGCACCGTCCGAAAATAAGTTTCTGTTTTCCGCCTTATGGGAAAGCGTGATGCGCTCACTTGGGCTAGAAAATACAACATCATGTTCGCCAATCACTGAACCGCCGCGAAGAGCAGCGAAGCCGATTGATCCTTCTTCACGTTCCCCAGTAATACCATCGCGTATATCAGCGCGCAGATCAGAGAGGGTAGCGCCTCGTCCTTCCGCTGCACTTTCGCCGAGCATGATAGCCGTCCCAGACGGCGCGTCCACTTTATGTTTGTGGTGCATTTCTACGACTTCAATATCCCAGTCAGTGCCAAGCTTAGCGGCAACTTGTTTTGTAAGGGACTTAAGTAAATTAACACCAAGCGAATAGTTGCCAGCTTGCACAATAACAGTTGCTTCTGCGGCTTTATCAAGTGCAGCCTCATCCAAATCACTAAGTCCTGTGGTGCCGACGACAAGCGCTGTTCCCGTTTCAGCAGCGAAGGCTGCATGCGCAGCTGTGTTACCAGGCGGTGTGAAATCTACAACAACATCTGACTGAACAAACACAGAGCGAGCATCACTTACGATGACAATATCTGTACCGGGAATCTTATCCCCAATTGCCGGATGAACGGAAACCTCGGAGCCCGCAACAACCATACCGCCACCACTATTATTAACTGCTGTTACATTGGCTTGGCCCATACGCCCCATACAGCCAACAATACCAACCTTTATCTTACTCGCCATCTTACGCCCTTAATTGTCACCCATGACTAATGCCTAATACGGCTTACAACAAAATAGATAAATTGGGCACAAAAAAGAAAAGGCTGGAATTAACCAGCCTTTTCACAATTCAATATGTACCTGTGATTAGAAGTGTTTTGTCAGATCAATACCCCAAACACCAGGCTCTGAAGGACGTGTAGTAGGTGCACCTATGGTTTCTCTACCAATACCTCCAATCCCACCACGGTACCTGTTGCCAAAAATATTGTTGGCGAACATTGAAAGGCTTAGATCTTCAGCCTCATTGGTCCATGTAATCCGCGCGTTGGTATGATTACGTGCTTCACCCGTTTCCCAGGTAACACCGCCATAACTAACGCTACCGCAGTTCCCATCAAGGCGACATTCTCCATTCTCGCGGTATGCACTTCGGTAAGAGTGGTCAGCATGGAAAGCAAGTGAACCAGAATTCCCAAGGTCAATTGCATAGTCTCCACCAAAGGAGAACAACACCGAAGGCTCTCCGGTTGGGTCCCCAATGGCTGAATCACCACAGTTTGCCGAACACGTAATGTCCTGTAATCCAGCGTTTGCGAAAAACCGCAAGCCTGATGTAGGTGCCCAAAGAAGCTCTATATCCACTCCTTTACCTGATACATCCTGAGTACGTGTCTGATAAAAAGGCACACTGCCATTGTCAGTGCTCACAAGTCTTATCGACTGCTTGTCGTCATACTTATACTTCCACAAAGAGAAGTTAAAACGCACGCTATCATCCAACCACTGAGACTTCATGCCAGCCTCAATGTTCCAAACCTTTTCATTATCAAAAAAGCTATTTATTTGAACTGTGTTATAGCCACCAGCTTTATAGCCAAGCGCATATGATGCATAAACCATCGCATCATCACCCAACTTGTAATCAATGGCAAAACGGGGGCTAAAGTTGCTCCAGCTCTCATCTCGAGTGAAAGGCACACCTTCCAGACCTGCCACATCAAAAATAGCATCACCTTGAGACGCCGGGTTCACTAACTGCTGGAAAATACCTGTTAGTATTTGCTGATGAATATCAGCCAAGTTGCCAACGCCAGGAAGACTGAGTTGTGCCGCCCCTTCAATCTCACGTGTATCATTAAGCCACTGCCACTTCTTACTATCATGGGTATAACGAATACCTGCTGTTACATTCAGTCTGTCAGACACAGCGTAAGTTGCATCAGCAAAGGCCGAGTAGGCTTTAAACGTGCCTTCGCCGTACATGGTTTCTGTCCATAATCGTCCACCAAAACTGGTACCCGCTAAATTAGACACATCTTCAAGCGACAAACCATCAAGCGGTGTTCCCACAAAAGCAGGATTGAAGCAGTTAAGAGCTGTTTTACTGAATGCAATAAAACCACCAAGGGAATCGATAAACCGGCTCTCGCAGGCATTTAGGCCATCAGAAGGATCAAAGGATAGTGCAAGCACGCCCGGTGTCGCGCCTAGATTATAAAGGAGGGTATCAATCGTATCCGTAGTTGCTGCCACAACGGATGCTTGTTCTGCTTTCTCATGAAAGTAACTACCGCCAACAGTCCAGGTCAGGCCACCAGACACACCACTAAAGCGCAGTTCCTGATAGATTTGCTCATTCTTCTCAACATTGTCAGTTGTCAGATAGAAGCTAACGTCATTAGTGCCGTCATCATCCTGAAGATTGTTGCTAGTAAAGCGTTTATAAGCAGATACAGAGGTTAATTTCGCCCAGTCAAACTCGTGCTCAATAGTAAGCGTGATTGCATCTAAATCCCGCTTTTCCTCACCACCATGAATATCCGAAACCACAGGTCCTAGAGGGCTAGCCCCGCCAGGGCTATTGGCATCATGGAAAAAGTCCCAGTCAGCATCAGGGTTACTTGGTGTATAGCCTAGCGCGCCAAGGCCCCGATACACGATACCTAGCGGCACGCTATATAGAGCATCTAGCGGAGTATCAGCCGTGAAAGGTAAACCTAATATGGGCGCTACGCCTGCAATCCATGCGCCGTGCCCTGGTAAGTCACCAACTGTTTGTGCCCCAATTGGTGCTCGCAAACTACCATTGGCAACACTGGTAATTGGCCGTTCCTCATCTTGATCCGTATGATCAAATTCATATGTCAAATTATAAGTTGTGTGCTCAGACGGTTCCCAGCGAAACTGTAATCGTCCTGTTACATTTTCTTCGCGGCCATACTTCTCTCTTGTCACAGCATCCGGAACATAACCATCTTGACGGTTCAGCAGGAAGTTAGCTCGCATCGCCAACGTATCGGCGAGCGGCA
>JBFOLV010000619.1:0-3324 GCA_040830325.1 Kordiimonas sp.
GTTACTCGGAAGACATGATGCTGGACTGTGCAGGTGAGCGCAGGTTGCCTTCAGCATACGAGAAACTGTTGATTGATGTGATTAAGGGTAACCAGACTTACTTTGTGCGGGATGATGAAATTTTCGCTGCATGGAAGTGGATTGATGGTGTGCGGAAAGCATGGTCCGAAGCCGAATTGCCAATGCAAACATATACGGCGGGGGGCAAAGGCCCTAATGCCGCTGAGAAATTACTTGAACATAGTTCCCATAAGTGGACTGACGTTAAGGGAGCAAAATTATGCCGACCATAGCAGAACATAGATATGACAACCGTGAGCAACTACTGGCTGATTTACTTGAGCAGGTAACCGGCATTCTTGGAGATGCTGTTGAGGCAAAAGGCAAGGCTTCCATGCTGCTTTCTGGTGGTACGACACCGGGCGCGCTTTATGAGCAAATGTCTGAAGTTGACCTGCCGTGGGATAAGATTTGGTTTGGTCCTACGGATGAGCGCTGGGTGGACCCTGCGCACGAAGCCAGTAATGAAAAGCTGGTTCGTGAAACGCTTCGTCAGAATAAGGCGGCAAGCACCAATTATGTAGGGCACAAGTCAGACTTCCCTGATCCTGCATCTGGGCTTGCTGCGACTATGGAACAGATTAAAGCATTACCTGAGCCATACGATATTGTTCTCCTTGGTATGGGAACAGACGGACATGTGGCTTCTTTGTTCCCATGTTCTGCGGATACACCAGCTGCGCTTGACACGGCGAACGAGAATAGCTGTCACCCAATTAACCGCGGTGATGGCGAAGTGCCGCGTATGACAATGACACTTAACCAACTGCTGAAGGCAGAGCGAATTTTCTTGTTCTTCTACGGTACTGAAAAGTCAGACGTACTAGCTGAAGCCATGAAAGAAAAGACAGGCACTTTGCCTGTTAGCCATATTCTCCATCAGGATAAAGTACCTGTGACTTTATATTGGGCGGAGTAAGAAATTGGTTCTGTCAGACATACAAAAAGTCACGGACCGGATTGTAGCGCGAAGCCACAATAGCAGGCAGGCATACTTGAGCCTGCTCTCTGAGGCGCTTGACCGGGATAATGACACTGCGACACGCTCGAAGCTCGCTTGTGGCAACCTAGCGCACGCTTTTGCGGCTTGTGATATGCATGACAAAGAAAAGCTTTCTGGTGATGATGCGCGTAACTTCGGTATCGTAACTGCCTATAATGACATGCTTTCTGCGCACGCGCCCTATGCTACCTACCCGGATGCCATTAAAAAAGTGGCAACTGAGATTGGTTCTGTGGCCCAAGTCGCAGGCGGTGTCCCCGCAATGTGCGATGGTGTCACCCAAGGGCAGATTGGTATGGAGCTCAGTCTCTTCAGCCGTGATGTGATTGCGATGGCAACGGCTGTGGCTCTTAGTCACGATATGTTCGACGGCGCCTTCTATCTTGGTATCTGTGACAAAATCGTGCCTGGCTTGATGATTGGTGCGTTGCGATTTGGGCATTTGCCTGGTGTATTCGTGCCAGCGGGTCCAATGCCTTCTGGTATCCCTAATGATGAGAAAGCTAAGGTTCGTCAGCTTTATGCTCAAGGTAAAATAGGCCGTAAGGAACTCCTGGAATCTGAGAGCAAGTCATATCATAGCGCTGGGACTTGCACTTTCTATGGTACTGCAAATACTAATCAAATGCTCATGGAAATCATGGGCCTTCAATTGCCGGGCAGTAGTTTTGTCAACCCGAATACTGACATGCGGGATGCGATGACGGATGCTGCCGTGAAGCAGCTGCATGCCATTACGCAGACCGATAATCTGACGCCGCTTGGGCACGTTGTTTCAGAGAAAACAATTGTGAACGGTATTGTTGGTTTGCTCGCTACAGGTGGCTCAACGAACCTGACGCTTCATCTTGTTGCAATAGCGCGTGCTGCGGGCATCCAGATAACATGGCAGGACATGCACGATTTATCGGCAACGGTGCCCTTGCTGACGCGCATCTACCCGAACGGCCTTGCGGATGTAAACCACTTTCATGCGGCTGGCGGCATGACCTTCCTTGTTAAAAGTTTGCTCGAAGGCGGCTATTTGCATGCTGATGTGAAAACAGCAATGGGCGGTGATGATGGGCTGGAAGCATACACCAAAGAGCCTGTGTTGTCGGATAATGGCATCGAATGGCGTGACGGCGCGAGTGAAAGCCTTGACGAGAATGTATTGCGCCCGGTGAATAAGCCATTCAGTGCAGATGGTGGCCTGAAGGTTCTCAAAGGTAACCTTGGTAATTCGGTTATCAAGATTTCTGCTGTGAAAGAAAGCCACCGATATGTGAAAGCGCCTGCGAAGATTTTCCATACGCAAGAAGCTATGCAGGATGCCTTTAAGGCTGGTGAGTTAGATAAAGATTTTGTTGCCGTGATCCGTTTTCAGGGGCCGAAAGCATGCGGCATGCCTGAACTTCATAAGCTAACGCCTCCTCTTGGGGTGCTTCAGGATAAGGGTTTTAAAGTAGCGCTTATTACAGACGGCCGTATGTCAGGTGCGTCTGGCAAAGTGCCGGCAGCTATCCACCTAAGCCCAGAGGCGGTGGATAAGGGGCCGATAGGTCTTGTCGAAGAAGGTGACATTGTCGAACTGGACGCAAACGCAGGTACGCTGAAGCTGTTAGTGGATGATGCGGAGCTTCAACAGCGTACTCATGCGAGCGAAGAACTAAGCCATAATGGCCTTGGTCTCGGGCGTGAACTTTTCGAAACATTCAGACAAACAGCAGGGCCCGCGGAAGAGGGTGCATCTGTGTTTTTTGGTGGAGAGTATGATGCATAAAAACCATGAACTTGGTGAGGCTCTTAGCCTTGCACCTGTTGTTCCTGTGATGGTAATTAACGACCTTGAAACCGCTGTGCCGATGGCTAAGGCGTTGATTGCCGGTGGTTTGAAAGCATTAGAAATTACCCTGCGTACAGATTGTGCCTTGGATGCTGTCCGCCGTATTAGTGCTGAAGTAGAAGGCGGGGTTGTAGGTGTTGGCACAGTTAATGACGCTGACCAGTTTGCTGAAGCCTATGACGCAGGTGCAAAGTTTGCCGTAAGCCCTGGAACAACTGACGGCTTGCTTGCGGCAGCGGACAATATTCCGCTGCCTTACTTGCCGGGTGTAGCAACACCGTCAGAGGCAATGAAGCTTAGAAATCGTGGCTACCGCTATTTAAAACTCTTTCCTGCTGAGGCCGTTGGTGGCCGGAATTTGTTGAAGTCAATTGGTGGCCCTTTACCGGATATTAAATTCTGTCCAACCGGCGGTATTACGCCTGCCTCAGCGCCA
>JBFOLV010000620.1:0-2042 GCA_040830325.1 Kordiimonas sp.
GGCGCCGAAGGAGCAACCGCCCCGGAAACTCTCAGGCAAAAGGACCGCATGAACAACTGACGCTCTGGAAAGTAGGGACGCTATCTGCGTTTCTCACCGACGGGGTAAGCCAAGCCAGTTTTGGTTAGGCGAAATCTCTCAGGTTCCGCGACAGAGGGGGCACTTAAACCGGCTGAGCCGGCAATTTGTGCGTGCGGAGAGTATCTAATGACCGATGAAAACCTTCTAAAGACCCCGTTTTTCGATATGCATGTAGAGGCTGGTGGTAAAATGGTACCATTCGCCGGGTACGCTATGCCCGTACAGTATCCTCTTGGCATCATGAAGGAACATATCCATTGCCGCGAAAAAGCCGGCTTGTTTGATGTGTCTCACATGGGGCAGTGCTATATTCGTGCGACAGATGGGGGTGATCCTGCTAAGGCGCTTGAACAATTAATGCCGGGTGCTCTTGCAGTCCTGAAACCAGGAAAAATGCGCCTTACGCTTCTTCTCAATGAAAATGGTGGCATTGAAGATGATTTGATGGTTACGCGTACTTTTGATGCGGACCAGACGCTTTACGTTGTAGTGAATGCAGCATGTAAAGATAAAGATTATGGCATTTTAGAATCTAAACTAGGGTCTCAGATTGCGATTGAGCGCCTGGATGACCATGCCCTGCTCGCTCTTCAGGGGCCTAAAGCTGAAGCTATTCTTTCAGAACTTGCGCCTGAAGTGGCGGATTTGGTGTTCATGGAATCTACAATGGTAACTCTCGAAGGTACTGTTTGTCGGGTATCTCGCTGTGGTTATACAGGTGAGGATGGTTACGAGATTTCTGTGCCACAAGAAGAAGCATCAGCTTTTGCTGCACGTTTGCTTCGGAACGACGATGTTGAGTGGATTGGTTTGGGTGCGAGGGACAGTTTGCGCCTTGAGGCAGGTCTTTGCCTTTCCGGTCATGACTTTAACGATACAATTAGCCCTGTAGAGGCTAACCTCAATTTCGTTCTGGGCAAGAAACGCCGTGAAGCCGGTGATTTCATTGGCAGTGACCGCATTCTGCGTGAGCTCGCGGACGGCGCTTCCAAGAAGCTTGTTGGTATTTTGCCAGGTGGTCGCGCTCCAGCGCGAGAGGGTGCTGAAGTCGCTGATATGGACGGCAACATTATTGGGGTTGTTACATCAGGCGGTTTCGGTCCGACGATGGGCGCACCTGTTGCGATGGGATATGTTCCCGCAGAGTTCGCAGCAGATGGCACCGATATACAGTTAATAGTACGCGGCAAAGCACTTCCTGCAAAAGTCGCGAAAACACCATTTGTTGAGCAGCGTTATAAGCGCAAAGTTTCTTAATTAAGCAATTCGGAAGGACAGAGGGCCATGCTTAAGTTTACTGAAGATCATGAGTGGTTGAACATCGAAGATGGTGTTGCAACCGTTGGAATTACTGACCATGCGCAAAACGCACTTGGTGACATCGTATTTGTTGAAGTGCCAGAAGTTGGCGCAACTTTCAGCAAGGGCGACGACGCTGCGGTTGTTGAATCTGTAAAAGCGGCAAGTGAAGTATATGCGCCTATCTCCGGTGATATTACTGCTGTGAACGAAGACCTTGAGGGTGAGCCTGGCAAAGTAAACAGCTCTCCAATGGATGACGGTTGGTTCTTCAAAATCACTGTGAGTGATGAAAGTGAACTTGAAGGTATGATGGATGAAGCTGCGTACGGTGAGTATGTAGCGGGTCTAGAATAGTCCAAGCGTTAGTTTTTAATACGTTAGTACAATAGCTAACGTAGTATAGTTAAGGAGTAGGGGCATGCGCTATTTGCCACTTACCGACACCGACCGCGCCGAGATGCGTGAAAAAATTGGTGTTAGCCATATTGATGAATTGTTCAAGGATGTTCCTGAAACGGATTTGAACCCGGACATTGATCTGCCTCGGCATAAGTCAGAGATGGAAGTTGAACGCCACCTGACACGACTTGCCAGTAAAAATATGGCTGCGGGCAGTGTGCCCTTCTTCGTGGGCGCTGGTGCGTATAAGCACCATGTAC
>JBFOLV010000621.1:0-4568 GCA_040830325.1 Kordiimonas sp.
ATGAACGATTTCAATTGGGTCATCAATTTCAATGCCAGCTGGAATTGAGAGCACAAGTCCATCCCGCATCATCGCAGTATTCAACAGAGATACGCCGTCCGTACCGCGGACAATTTCATCAACACGGTATTCATTCGACATAAAATGGTTCGCAAGCGGGCGAATAGAAATTGCCTGCCAAACATCACCAAGGTCACTGGCTTCTTCGTCATAACGGCCATTGATAAACACAAACCGCGCAGCTGTTTCACCGAGTGCCTCAGGCACGTCAGCTTGGGCTGGTTTATCCGCTAGCTCAAAATGCTGCTTATGAAACCGGCGCATATCACTATAGCGCCAGTCTTCAGTTTTCGAAGTCGGAAAACCTTGCTCCCCAAAACCATTAAGGGCCATTTTACGCAGGCCATCCACGCCAGGGATTGTTCCCTCTAAGCCGTCGGCTTGGGATGAGTATGCTGCTATTAGTTGCTCGTTCACGAGTATGCCTCCTTAAAGTCCCCCGGTTGAAAATAAGGGGAGGGATATTTGAAAATACTTATGCAACGTCTGCATATCCCTTCTCTTCAAGTTCGGCAGCTAGCTCCTTACCGCCTGATTTGATGATCTTCCCATCGATCATCACGTGCACCACATCAGGTTCCACATAATCTAGAAGCCGTTGGTAGTGTGTAATAAGTAAAATTGCAGTATCGGCACGGCGCTGCACGTTGATACCTGCGGCTACAGTTTTAAGTGCATCGATATCAAGGCCAGAATCCGTTTCATCGAGGATTGCGAGCTTCGGATCAAGCACAGCCATCTGCACCATTTCATTGCGCTTCTTCTCACCACCTGAGAAACCAACGTTCACAAAACGTTTTAGCATATCAGGTGCCATGCCAAGGTCAGATGCTTTCTGACGGATAAGTTTCATGAATTCAGCCGCTGACATATCGTCTAAGCCACGGTAATTACGCACACTATTAAGTGCTGTGCGCATGAAGTTAAGATTAGAAACACCAGGAATTTCTACTGGGTATTGAAAACCGAGAAAAAGGCCCTCACCAACACGTTCATGTGGCTCTAGATCAAGAAGGTCCTTACCTTCAAACTCTACGCCGCCCTTTGTTACTTCATAATCATCGCGGCCAGCGATAGTATTCGCCAATGTTGATTTTCCAGCACCGTTAAGGCCCATAATTGCATGTACTTCGCCGGCCTTAACCTCAAGGTCTACACCCTTCAGGATTTCAGTGCCGTCCACACTTGCATGTAAATCTTTAACTTTAAGCATCTTAATAAACCTAACTCAGCCCACACTGCCTTCGAGGGAGATACCCAGAAGCTTCTGCGCTTCTACTGCAAATTCCATCGGCAAGTGTTGCATAACATCTCTACAAAAACCGTTAACAATCATGGCCACAGCTTCTTCTTCACCAAACCCACGGGCCCGGCAATAAAACAGCTGATCATCTGATATTTTTGAAGTTGTCGCTTCGTGCTCAATCTGAGCAGAAGGATTTTTAACTTCAATATAAGGCACCGTATGGGCGCCGCATTCTGATGAAACCAAAAGCGAGTCACACTGCGTATAATTACGGACACCTTCAGCACTTGGTAAAATTTTGACCAAACCGCGATATGTATTTTGGGATTTACCCGCGGAGATACCTTTTGAAATAATCCGTGAGCGCGAGTTTTTGCCCATATGAATCATCTTGGTGCCGGTATCAGCCTGTTGATAATTATTGGTCACCGCAACCGAATAAAACTCACCAACTGAGTTTTCACCAGCCAGTACACAGCTAGGGTATTTCCAAGTAACAGCAGACCCTGTTTCAACCTGTGTCCAAGAAACCTTAGAGTTCTTCCCTTTGCACAAGGCACGTTTGGTTACGAAGTTATAGATACCGCCCTTGCCGTCTTTATCGCCCGGGTACCAATTTTGAACCGTTGAGTATTTAATCTCAGCGTCATCAAGCGCCACCAGTTCCACGACCGCGGCGTGCAGCTGGTTTTCATCCCGCATCGGTGCAGTACAACCTTCAAGGTAAGAGACATACGAGCCTTCATCAGCAACAATAAGTGTACGCTCAAACTGACCGGTGTTTTCCGCATTGATTCGGAAGTATGTACTTAGCTCCATAGGACAACGAACACCCTTTGGAATGTAAACAAACGTTCCGTCCGAGAAAACAGCACAGTTCAGAGCAGCAAAATAATTGTCCCGCTGAGGCACAACAGTACCGAGGTACTTTTGAACAAGCTCAGGGTATTCCCGTACCGCTTCAGAAATTGACATGAAAATCACGCCAGCCTTCTTAAGTTCCTCACGAAAGGTGGTCGCCACTGAAACACTATCGAAAACGGCATCAACCGCTACCTTAGCTGCTCCCTCTACACCAGCAAGTACTTCCTGCTCACGCAGTGGAATGCCAAGTTTCTCGTACATCCGCAGCAGTTCAGGGTCTACTTCGTCAAGGCTCTTTGGCTTATCCTGGCTTTTCGGCGCAGCGTAATAATAGATGTCGTTATAATCGATTTTGGGATAATTGACTTTTGCCCAATCAGGCTCTTCCATCTTCAACCAAGCGCGATAAGCTTTAAGCCGCCAGTCGAGCATCCATTCCGGCTCTTCTTTTTTAGCGGAAATAAAACGCACAACTTCTTCCGACAGGCCTTTTGGGGCCATATCCATTTCAACGTCGGTGGTAAATCCGTACTTATACTCGCCGGACATTTCCTCGACTTGTTGTTTCGTTTCTACAGTAGCGGCCATTTAAATGGCTCCCTTAATCATACTGAAAACAGTGTCACTTAACTCGTTTAGAAAGCTTACTTAGAAGCTTTCTGCTTATTCGTTGTCTCACGCTTCTCAAGTTGCATCACACGCCCACCAAGTGTCGGTTGCGCGATGGTTGAAAGCCTTACATCGTCCAACGCACTTTTCACCGCACTATTGATAACTTGCCAGCGAGGGCGTAGCGAACAAACATCATCAAAGCCGCAATCACAACTTGTCCCTTCCGTGCACAAAGTCAGTGCAATAGGGCCATCTATTACTTCGATAATTTCTGAAGCTGATATTTCATCAGCGCTGCGCGTTAAAGCAAAGCCACCTTTCAAGCCACGGTGAGATTGCAGCAAGCCGCCACGGCTTAACATATTAAGAATTTTCGACACAGTAGGTACGGGAATACCAGTACTGGTCGCTAAATCTTGCGCGCTGACGCGTCCATCTGAATGCGACATCTGGCACATCAGAATAACAGCATAGTCCGCCAATTTTGTTAGCTTTATCACGTCGTTTTATCCTTGGCCCTGTTGCGGAAAACAAAACATGAGTAATTTAGTCAGGTTTACATATGGGAAGTGATCGGCTGGAGTCAACCGAATTGCGCGCGTTATGACGCATTTCTCCCAGAAATTATAGCTTTTTCTCTAGCAAGGTGCCAAAAACACCTTAAGCAATTAATAAACCCCGCAAAAAGTTTTACGGTCATGGATGAAAATTACTATCAGGTCTATCGCTCAGCATGTCAGATTCGCGCATTTGAAGATGCCATCGCAGCGGCGGCTGACAAAGGGTTGGTCCCTGGCTTTGCCCACCTGTGTACCGGTGCAGAAGTGTTGGAAGCAGCTTTATGTGCCTCCTTATACAAGAGCGACTATGTAACAGGCTCTCACCGCAGCCACGGCTTAGCTATAGGCTGTGGTGCTGACCCTTATGCGACAGCGGCAGAAATTTTTGGAAACGCCGATGGCTTATCAGGTGGTATCGGCGGCACCCAACACCTTATTGCACCAGATAGCGGCTTTTTAACCAGTAATGGCATTGTCGGCGCACAGGTGCCTCTCGCAGCCGGAGCAGCACTTACAGCAAGAACACTGGGCAACAATGGTATTGGCATCGCTGTATTTGGTGATGGTGCAGCAAACCAAGGCTCGGTTCTGGAAACAATGAATCTCGCTGCCGCGCTAGAACTTCCGCTCCTTTTTGTTCTAGAAAATAATGGCTTAGGGCAATCAACAAGTTCGAGTTATGCATCAGGGGGCATCTCTTTATCTGATCGTGCAAGAGCATTTGGCCTTCGCACTGAGGCGCTAACCGCACAAGATATCGATGGTATCTTAAAAGGTATTCCTAAATTACTTTCTGAAGTTAGAACGGCATGTAAACCAATATTCTTGGAAGCGTTTGTGCCCCGCCTATCAGGCCACTACCACGGCGAAAAACAAGATTTTAGCGAGGGTGACAGAAACGGCGGTGATCCGCTCGTAGTGCTGGAAACTCTATTGGAAGCCGAGAGCATCCCTTTGTCCCCCTCAAGGACTATTATTGAGACAGAGATCAAAGATGAAGTAGGGCGTGCAGCACTAACCACTCAGGCCTCACCAAATACATTATCTCACTGGGAAACAAGCTGGAGGATTGGAAAATGAGCATTCTATCCTTCAAAGATGCACTCAATCAGGCTCACCATCAGTTAATGGAAGGTGATGATACTGTTATAATCCTCGGTGAAGACATTGTCGGCGGTGCCGGCACAGAGAGTGACGCTGAACTTGGCGGCGTATTCGGTGTAACC
>JBFOLV010000622.1:0-2064 GCA_040830325.1 Kordiimonas sp.
GGAACGCCGGGAACTTGACTGGCGCAACCTGGATGACAGCAAACGGCGCAAAGGCCGTGCCGTGGTACCGATTAATGACAACCTCTATGACGCCCTAATAGAAGCGCAGGAGCTTGCCGAAACCGATCATGTGATTGAGTGGGCAGGCAGGCCGGTAAAGAATATCCGCAAGCCGCTAGAGCGCATGAAAAGCGAAGATGAGGCGGGTATATATGTAACTGCCCATATGTTCCGGCACAGTGCCGCGGTGTGGATGGCGCAGGACAATATCCCTATTCAAAAGATCGCCGAATATTTGGGTCACAGCGACATTTCAGTGACCTACAAACACTATGCCCGCTATTATCCTGATCACCTGAGAGACGCCGCTGACGTGCTGACTTGGTGATTAGCCGTATTGTGGCCCGTTGCTGCATCATATGGCCCCCTTTTTACGATCGCTTCTTCATGCCTTCGCAGGTAAGAACCATCAGGACCGGAATATTTGAAGTCCCAATGTTCGCCATTCCAAATCACATCTGTTTTGATCGCCTTCATTTTGTTTTGGTGGTAACCGACACCAAGAGTACCATCTGAAAAAACATCAAATACATAACCGTCGATGCGACTGGTTCCGAACTTGATCCACTGCCCTTTTCTTACGTCTGGCCTTTCCATATTTCAGGCTCCCCTTTCTTCATTTTTTACACCGAAGATATGGGGATTATTAGGCGTCCTTTCAACCGCACGGCTGGCGACTGCCTGCATCATTAATATAGGCAGTGCTCTATAGTTCCAGTGTACCAAAATATGAGAACAAAAAAAGAACAAACGGCCGTTTTTAGGTGGCCGCTTGTTTTGAAGAATGGCAGAAAACTCTATGTTTGGCGCGGGTCCGTGCGTTCTCCGAAGGCAGAGGCCAGAGGTTCGAATCCTCTCGGGTGCGCCATTATCTTACTGAAAAATATAGATTTTTTCAATAAGTGTCTTGACGCTTTTCCCCTATTCCTGAAAAAATAGCGCACTGGAAGCGCAAAATGCTGATTTGCGGGACTATTTTGTGTGGGACTTTCCAGCATTCATGGCTTTTTCAAGATCCGAAAAAGTAAATGCTGCTGACCTACCTGCAAGGAACTTGGGGGCATATTGGTCGATTAGTTTTTGGCTTGGCTTCAGAAACTCTTTGATTTGCGCACGTCCGACCTGAAGTTGCTCTGCAGTCGGATTTTCAATCCCTTGGTGCTGCATAAGCTTTGTTAGCAGTTGCTCTTTCCGTTTTTTGAAATCTTTTCCCTTACAAGAATTGGTAATGTAGTGCCGCAACACTTGGAAGAAGAGGCCCTGACAGTGGAACGAGTCCATGTGTTTACCCAGTGTAGCTTCGAATGAACTGGTTACGTTACCCGTTTGAAATGTTTGGTGATAAAAATTGAAGGTCTCATCTACTAACGTCCCTACAGTAATTGTGGTGAGCGGGGCCCCAAATAAATATGCAGGAACAGTACTTGTCAGGCTAACGTGTTTGTACAGTTGCAGTCCAAAGCAAAGTGCAAAAATACAAACTAAGTTATTCTCCGTTGCTAAGTTTAGTCGCCCTAAGGCTGGCAATGCTTCTTGCCAAGCGATGAATTCTTTTCCCGATGCGATGGCTATTCTCTTCAGTGCAGAACTTTCGTCGGTTGGCCCGACGGATATCCCGCTTTCTCGGCGCCGCCTGGTGCACTTGCTGATTTTGGTCTCATCTTTATTCAGTAAGTCATTACGATGATACCCAAGCCCTTCGTTCACAATTTCTCAAACCTTTCTCATTGGCGCAGCCAAATGATTAAAATACTGTTGAATTTTGCATGAATATTCAATAAATAGCTCGGGAATAAAAGAAGTTAGGAAACCTCGTGGCCTCCAACGAAAAAACTAAAAGCCCCATAGTTGTTGATGATATCAATTCCTTCGAACTTGAAAAATGGCCCTTCTATCTTATCACAAGAACCTCCTCAACCTACATGAAGACCCTGGAGGCAGAGCTAAAGGGCGGAGACCTTGACATACCTAGCTGGCGGGTCCTGATGCTGCTTGGGGGAGGCC
>JBFOLV010000623.1:0-3208 GCA_040830325.1 Kordiimonas sp.
AAATGAAGTCTTTGTTGACCTTTTTGTGCAAAATCTTGTCGAATATAATATTGTTTGTCGCCGTGACAGTGCAGGCACTGTTAAAACGTCAGCGGTAGAACGACCTCTTCGCCAAGCAGCCCTCTTGGATTTCAAGAAAAAATACCGGGCTGGGGGAACCGCCGGTGGCGCCAAACTTGATACAGGGCCTAGCGAAGGTATGGCTTCTCTCAACAGAGAGTTAAACCCAGCTGAGCTAAATGATGATCAGCAAAAATTCATTAAAAATAGCGCAAGCCAACTTTTTAACTCCTTACAACTTGCAGGCAGCGTGCGAATTGACTTCCTTGCCGACAGCGAAACTGGCGAATTATGGTTAAACGAAGCCAACACAATACCCGGGTCCTTCGCTTACTTTTTGTGGGAAGCGGCCGAGACACCCATCAGTTTTCTTGCGCTCACGAGCGCAATAGTTGAAGAAGGCTTTGCTCTCTCAAATAACCGGCTCGGCGAGACAACAGCAGATGCTGGCGGCGCCAATATTTTTGCGCGAGGCTGAACTGAGTGAACGCCCAAGTGAAATGGAATAGCGAACAATCTGGTACAGGTGAGCAGCCCTTTGTCTGGCTCCACGGTTGGGGCCACGACCTAAATGCCTTTAAACGTATGGCTGGTTTATTCGCTGATGCTGGGCACCATACGCTATATGACCAACCAGGTTTTGGACAGACCCCTATTCTCGCAGAAGGGGCTAATACCAAACATTACGCCGATGCCCTTGCTAGCCAACTAACCTCCTCTAAGGACACTATTCTTATTGGGCACAGCTATGGCGGCAGAGTGGCAGTACAAATGGCAGCGCATTATCCTGAAAAGATCAAGGCTATTGTCTTGATCGGTGGTGCTGGCTTAAAGCGGCGCAGATCAATAAAATTTAAAGCACGCGCCTTTTTCTTAAAAACCATAGGTCGTTTAGCACGACTTTCAGACGCTGTATTAAAGACGAATTTTCGCGCAAAATATGTCGCTCGTTTTGGTAGCTCTGACTATAAAAATGCGGGACCTCTTAGAGCCACACTTGTTAGCGCAGTCAATGAAGACCTTAGTGCTGTAGCACGCAAAATTAAATGCCCCACACTACTGATTTATGGCTCTGATGACACAGAAACACCGCCAGAAATTGGGCGCAAGTATGAAACTCTTATCCCGATCGCTCGATATGAAGAATTATCAGGATATGGCCACAACGACATTTTGTCTCGCGGTGCCTATCAGTGCGAAGCCCTCATAAAAGCATTTCTAAAGGATCTACGTGATGATTGATAACTTTGATCAAATAATCCTTTGGCTTCTTATCGGACTAACAGCTCTTTGGTTCAGTTTTGAGCGAGGCCTTAGCCTCATGATGTTTTTCCAACAGGAAGAATATGATGATGGTCGCTTCCTTGCCTGGCTCAAGGAAAAAAGAGGGTTTGACCGCGCCACGAGCTTCTGGCTTTTTGGTATTGGTCTTGCTGCAACCTTAGCGCACGCCCTTCTCGCTGATAGCGGACTATTGTCCTACCTTGGTGGCGCATTATTCCTCCTCACTTTTGGTGCATTCATTCATGGTGTTCGGCGGTCAAAAAGTGTGCGGGACAACTCAAAAAAGCCTTTAGTTAAAACAACACGCGTGAAGCGCATCATGGCCGTTTTCATGGCTTTGAACCTGGTTATTTATATTGGCATCTCACTGATTTCTAATCTGGCACCTTCAGGGGAAAATTACGCAATTGGTATCACGAACAACAGTGACAGCTGGCTAGATATCATCAGCTTTAACGCTCTTACCTACAATTGGCCGCTTGTTGTTCAAGCTTTTCTTTTGATCGGATATTGCCAACTTCTTCCTGTAACACTCGTTTTTGCAAACAAACTGCTTGAGCCAATGGAAGAGCGTGTTAAAGCTGGTTTCAGAAAAGATGCCATCCAAAAGTTCCACACACTGAAGCCCAAGGTAATTGCAATTACAGGCTCCTTTGGGAAAACATCTACCAAGCATATATTGTCTCACGTTTTAGGAGCGGCGGCTCCATCTCTCGCGACCCCAGGCAGCGTAAACACAGATATGGGCATAACACGTGTGATCCGCGAACAGTTAAAGCCCGAGCATCAATATTTTGTCGTAGAAATGGGCGCTTACGGCCCAGGGTCAATTGCGCGACTTTGCAAATTAACCCCTCCTGATGTTGGCCTAATTACGGCGGTTGGGGCGGCTCATTATGAGCGTTTCAAATCACTGGATACTGTTGCAAAAGCAAAATTTGAGCTTGCAGAAGCTACATTCGCTCAAAATGGTAATGTGGTCGTAAATACAGATGGTATCGAGAGGGGTTTACTAGAAGACCGCTTAACGAATGTGCCGGGCAACTATTTAAAGGTGGGAGAAGACGGCGATGTTAAACTCACCAAGCTTGAACAAACTGCTGACGGATTATCACTAACCATTACAGATTCTGGTGAAGAACATCTACTAAAATGCCCCTTATTTGGTCGGCATCAAGCAGGCAACATTCTACTCGCCGCAGCATGTGCACGCGCTATTGGCTTGCCTTGGAGTGCTATCAAAGGTGCACTAGCTTCAGTACCCCAGATACGGCATCGTCTGGAAGTTTCAAAGAATGCAGCAGGGCCTACTTTGGTGAATGATGCCTATAACAGCAACCCAGTAGGGTTTGCTTCTGCCTTAGAGAGCTTAGATGCACTTGTCGAAGAAGGGGGGCGCCGCATTTTGGTCACCCCTGGTATGGTTGAGCTAGGCGAAAAACATGAGAGTGAACATGAGAGGTTAGGTAAGCTCGCAGCCCATCACTGTGATGTTGTTTTGGTGGTGACACCTGAACGCATTCCATCTTTCCTAACCGGCCTGCAAAGCGCGTCTGATGGGCAGGTTACCATTATGAGCTTTTCTACTCAGGAAGAAGCCGAAAACTGGGCAAAAACTAATTGGCAAACCAACGACGTCGTATTGTTTGAAAACAACTTACCCGACCTGTATGAAGCCACTTTTAAGTTTTAAGGCTGTTTTGGTTCAGTCTTTTTAATATCTAGTCGCTCGATGTTGGCCTGCGCAGCAGCAATATCGGGCCCCTCTTCAGCTAGCTGCAACACTTTCAACCAACTTTTTCGAGCCTCGACAGAGCGCCCCATAGCATCAAGTAAATTACCGCGCTCTAGGTGACCTGACGGA
>JBFOLV010000624.1:0-4376 GCA_040830325.1 Kordiimonas sp.
AGCTGAAAAACGGTGCTTCCATTGAAACAGTAAATCAACGTTTGCCAGAATTTACGAATGCCAACATTGAAATTCCACCAGGGTTTGGTGGTGCAGATACTAAGGCATCTGATTTTGTTAAATACTCTACTCAACCAATCACTGATCTTCAGTTAAATCCTCGTGCCCCGGCTGGTAGTGAAATGAAGCCAACAGGAAGCATGGAAGGTGTTTATATTTTCTCTGCAATTGCAGGGCTTATCCTTCTTATTGCTTGCATCAATTTTATGAATTTGGCGACTGCAAAATCCACCAAACGGGCACGTGAAGTGGCCCTTCGTAAGGTGTTGGGTGCCCATAGAAGCCAATTGATAATTCAGTTTCTGGGTGAATCAATTCTAGTTGCATTTATCGGGCTGATATTGGGTATTGTGCTTGTAGAAGCTTGCTTACCTACCTTTGGTGAATTTGTATCAAAAGATCTGTATTTTAGCCTTACAGACGGCATGACATTGATGATCTTGTCAGGGTTAGTGCTAGTTGTTGGTGTGCTGGGTGGTGTTTATCCGGCGCTGATCCTATCAGGGTTTTTACCTGCCCGCGTTTTGAAAGCTAATAAATCGGCAGAAACGAGCGGTTCAGCTTCTCTTCGTAATGTGCTCGTTATTATGCAGTTTGCGATATCCATTGGACTGATCATTGCAACGAGTGTTGTGTATGGCCAGAAATACTATGCAACGACAATGGACCCTGGATTTAACAAGAATAACTTGCTTGTAGTCCGGGACTTGATCCGGAATGGCTCTCGTGATCAACGAGATGCATTCAAAGAGGAAGTAGCCCGTTTGCCGGGTGTGGTTAGCGCTAGTTATTCGTTTGATCGGCCTTCAAGTGGCAATAACAGCAACCGTACTGTTACGTTGCCAGATAGTGATGCGGGCATTTTGATAGGTTATCAAAGTGTCGGGTACGATTTTTTCGAGACTTATGAAGTACCAATCATCGCTGGGCGTAATTATAGCCGGGAGTATTCGCTGGATGGCATGCCTTCTGGTGAAGGGGCGGAACCCGGTGACCAGCTGCAGGGTACAATGGTTCTTAATGAAGCCGCAGTACGTCGTCTTGGTTATGCTTCAAATGAGGATGCTATCGGAAAGAGTTTTTCGATTGGTGTTGGTCAAGACATCGACGCTGATATGACGATTATTGGTGTAGTACCTGATTTAAACTTCCAATCGCTTCGCAGCATCATTCGCCCTGAAATGTTTGCGATGGAAAAAGATATCTTCAGTAACTTAACGGTTCGTTTTGAAGGTAATGGTTCCGACATGGCGTCCAGAATTGAGCAAGTCTGGAACTCCATGATTACAACTGTGCCGTATCGCTACGAGTATGTAGACGAAAGCATGGCTGCTGAGTTTGAAGCAGAGGAGGCACAATCTATTATGCTCGGTGTCTTTGCCGGTCTAGCTATTCTAATTGCGTGTCTAGGTTTATACGGCCTTGCTTCTTTCACAGCGGAACGTCGCACCAAAGAGATTGGTATTCGTAAAGTTATGGGTGCCCGTGTACGGGATGTAGTCCAGCTGTTGGTTTGGCAGTTTTCTAAGCCGGTGCTTGTTGCAAACTTGATTGCGTGGCCAGTGGCAGTATGGGGAATGCTCAAATGGCTCGAAACTTTCCCATACCGTATGGATACCTGGATGTTGGTGCCACTGTGTATTGGTGCGGGCTTCGTTGCGCTCGCGATTGCGTGGGCAACAGTAGGCGGCAATGCTGCAAAAGTGGCTCGGTCTAACCCGATCAAAGCACTTCGATACGAATAAAATAAACCAAAAAGAGTAGGAGCTTGCGGGCTCCTACCGCACAAAAATAAACACGACAGGGTAAGCAAATGTTTGAGAACTATCTAAAAACGGCGATACGTAATTTACTGCGTAATAAATTGTTTTCTGCAATCAATATCGTTGGTTTGGCTATCGGTTTGGCGGCATTCATTCTTATCCTGTTGTTTGTCCGTGATGAGAAATCATGGGACAAGCACTGGAAAGACGCTGAGAGTCTTTACCGTATTGAAACGAGCATGACGTTTGCCACGCGTGAAGATAGGCGGACGGATCGCACGCCAAATCTCGCCAAGAACATGTTACTCAATACATATTCAGAGATTGAGGGGATTACGCGGTATATTGATGCCAACGTTACTTTGCGGGCGGGTGATGAACTGCTTTCACAGTATACATTGATTGCAGAATCAAACTTTACCGAAATATTTGATCTGGAATTTATTGAAGGTAACGCTGCGACTGCGCTCGCTGACCCAAGTGGGGTTGTTATCAGTGAACGCACCGCTGCACGTATCTTTGGTCCAGTGAATGAAAAGATGTTTCTGGGGCGTACCATTGAAATGTCTTTTGGTGGAGACCTCCGTGATGTTTTTGTTGCAGGCGTGATTGCGGATCCACAAGTGGATTCAACAATCAACCACGATTTTATATTGCCGTTTCAAAGGGAGTATTTTGAAGGGTCGCGTTGGTTCACGGACAATTGGGGTTTCTCTTACTGGATAACTTATGCTCGTCTTGCCGCGGGTGCTGATGTGGACCTTGTTCGCGCAGACTTGCCGGCCCTTCTGGACCGAACTGTTCCATATGATCAAGACGGCGCGGAAACAGGCAGTGAGTGGAAGATTGATTTGCACTTGGTTCCACTAAGTGATGTGCACTTGCTTCGCGCATATGGTGATGAGGACCCAGTAATGTTGTATGGCCTTATCACAGTTGCGTTTCTTATCTTGATCATCGCTGTGGTAAACTTCCTTAACCTATCTATGGCGCGCACTGTTTACCGGGCACGGGAAGTAGCAATGCGTAAAGTATTAGGTGCTGGTCGAGGTCAAATTGTTCAGCAGTTTCTTGGCGAATCTATTTTACTCGCATTTATTTCGCTTTTGATTGCGCTGGTCATGATCGAAGTTGCGCTCCCGTATTACCGCGAATTTCTCTCATCCATGGTGGACCTTGAGCTTATTGGCCAACCCTTAGTGTTTGGGGCAATTATCCTGCTTGGTGTCGTGGTAGGACTAAGTGCAGGCAGTCTTCAATCTCTCTATTTCTCATTTTTGAAACCACGCGATGTTCTATATAGCAGCACCGCACCAGATAATCGCACCAGTAAGCTTCGTATGGGGCTTGTGGTGGCGCAGTTCGCTATTTCTGTTGCCTTGATGGTCATCGCCTTCTTTGTAAATAAGCAAGTAGAATATGCCCGCACTCTTGATTTGGGTTTCAACGCTGACAATTTGGTCGTGGTGTCGGGCACGTCGGGCCCTAACTCGGATGATTTTAAGCATAGGCTGTTGGAAAGCCCCTATGTCAAAGCTGTCGGTCGTTCATCCGATGTGCCGACAGAAGGCAGTGAGGATCGCATTCAAATGCGGCCTGTATCAGGTGGCGCGGAGACCACTCTCGATGGCCTGCCGATTGATCCTGACTTTTTCAAAGCTTATGAGATTAATCTTATTGCCGGGCGCTATCTGACAACTTCGGAAGCCGATATTGTGCGACCCCGCAGTGATGAGGGCACTTATAGAGAAGCCGGCAACATCGTAATCAATGCATCTGGTGCCAAGCTACTCGGGTTTGAAACACCAGAGGCTGCAATTGGTCAAATTTTCCCAACTACATTGCGTCCAGAAGTGAACGTTTCTGCAACAATTGTTGGTGTCGTTGATGATTTCCATTTTGATAGTGCACGCTCTGTTATCCGCCCCGGTATTTATTACGTAGACCACTTGCGGCAAGCCGATATGAGTGTACGTATTGATGAACAAAACCGAGCTTTAGCTCTTGCCCATATCCAAGAGGCATGGAGCGCCGTTTTCCCAACAGGTGTTCTGCGTTACCGGGTGATGAAGGACATGGTTGAACGTCAATACCAGGCTGACGACAAGTTAGGTGGTGTACTAGCGGCCTTTACTGTTTTGGCAATCGTAGTGTCGTGTCTTGGGTTATATGGTCTCGCTTCTTTTACAGTTGAGCGCCGCACCAAGGAGATTGGCATCAGGAAGGTACTTGGCGCTGGTTTAAATGATATTGTCACACTGCTTTTGTGGCAGTTTTCCAAACCAATTTTGATTGCAAACCTGGTTGCTTGGCCTGTGGCTTTTTACTTTTTAAGTGATTGGCTAAATACTTTTGTTTATCGGATTGAACTCGGGTTGTTGCCTTTTGCAGTGCTCGGCGGCTCAGCGCTAGCCATTGGTTGGCTGACGGTTGCTGGTCGCGCGATCATTGTGGCACGTACCAATCCAATTAATGCCCTGCGGTGTGAATAAAGAGAGTGCGTAAACGCACCACTTATTATGTGATGGCAAGGGGTTAAGGATGTTTCAAAAC
>JBFOLV010000625.1:0-7613 GCA_040830325.1 Kordiimonas sp.
GAGCTAGGCGACGAGTATAACTACCTCTATCTACTTGGAATGTTTATGTTGCTTGCAGCTATGGCCATTATGGGCATTCTTGTATGGGTGCGTGTGTGGCGTAGAAAATCAGGTCGCAAGCCGCGTGAACGCATGAAACCCATGAAGAAGCATAGAGTGACATTATCCACGTCTGTAAAAGATGATTTGATTGCCGAAAGTGAAGAAGTCGCAAAATATGTCCACTCTCACCCCTCAGGTATATTTATTTCCACGGGAAAGCGTGGAAAGCGAAGACTTTTTTCTTCCAAGTTATGGGCAGTGGCTTACGCCAGATATGGTATTAAATTATTTGAAACTTCCTTGCCTGCAGCGAACGCTCAAGCTGACACGCATGAAACTGAGGCCGCTTCAAAGTAGGGTTGGTTATCGCATAAAGGGAGGGGTCCAGGTAATCCCGGTAGCTTGCGAAAAGAAATTCGCCGCAAATACGAAGAAAAGTATCAATAGTATAAATTGTACTAGGTGCGGTGAGTAAATAGGGACTGTACCAAGTTCACGCTTCTTTTCCTTCCAACCAATGAGGAGCCATAGGCCTGCGCAGACCAAAAGGCCTATGAAAGAATGTGTGGAAGTCATGGGTTGATTTACTCAGGTTACAAATTTGTTCGCGGCGTAAAGTCTGGCTTACCAAAATGGAAGCCCTGAGCAAAGTCTACTCCAAGTGAACGTAAAAAGTCAGCTTGAAAACGGCTTTCCACATGTTCACCAATTGTTTTGATGTTCAGGTCGTTACATAACCTTACAATTGAGAGTAAGAAGGTCGGCTTGTATTGAGGTGAATTCATCTCGCTCACGTAAGTGCCGTCGATTTTTACGAAATCTACGTTGAAGGCCCTAAGATACTGATAGCCTGCAGCGCCAGCGCCAAAGTCGTCCAAACATATTTTATAATCATAAGCTTTGAGGTCATTCAGGATTGCCTCTGCTTTTTCTAAGTTCTGAATGGCTGATGTTTCAGTGAGTTCTAAGAAGATAGAGCGAGAAACATCTTTTGCACCTTTTAGCGTTGTCATGAGCGAATCTACGAACCGTCCACTGTCTAGCGTACGTCCAGAAAGATTAACAGCTAGGCTTAACGGTGTACCTAACTTCTTCATTTTCCGCACATAGTCGATGGCTTTATTGCAGAGTGCGATATCAAATTCCTCAATGATACCAACTTCCTCAGCAAATTTGATCACTTCAAGCGGTGTGCGCTGCTCTGTGTCACCATCAAACCGGCTGAGAATTTCATTGTGGTGAATATCTCCTGTTGCAAGGGAAACAACTGGCTGAAACGCAATTTTAAAATTACCTGTTTCAATCATGCTGCGCATATTGGTAACCCTACGTTGCGCTTGTCCAGCCATATCCTCAAAGGCACCAGACAAGGTGTCGAAATCTACTTCGCTAGGGTTTTTACAGAACTCGTTTAGTACGTACGATAAAGTTCGTAGAATTTGCTCTTCAGATACATCAGGGCCGTCTCCAGCAACCGTTGAATAGGCGGTTTTTAAACTGATGTTTTTGTCTAATGTTTGAAGCGAGTCATTGAGTTGCTTACCGTCAGCTTTAGTGCGGTGAAGAAAAGCGAAATGCTTGTCGCCTATTTGCCCTGCGGTTTGTCCATCGACGGACAGCGTTTTTAAGTGTGCACCAACTTGCGCAAGCAGTCGTCTCATATATTTGGGGCCAAAACGCTTTTTAGCTTCCTCAAGGCCATCCACTTCAACGGCAGTCATATAAATACTACTGCTACTTGGGGTGTCAGCCATTGTTTTACTGGCTAAATCCATGAAAGCATCTCGTGACAAAAGCCCTGTTTCTGGGTCGATTGCATTGTCGCTAATTCCGCCTGAGCCGAGAGGCGCGGCCCTTAGTGCAAGGAAGGTACGGCCATTTTCACCAGGCATACCCAAAGCAAAGGCCCTTAATGCAAGGCTTCTATTGCCGTCTCCAGTAAACCTTAGCGGGATAGGACCAATACGCCCTTTATGCTCTAGGTGAAGCATGAGAGCATTAAAAATCTCTTGGTCATCTTCGTCAACGATACTCGATATGTTTTCGCCGACCAGTGCTTTGTTTTTTTGAGTACCGATTCTGTCAATCGCGCCTCCCTCGAATAAGATTTTTCCATCAGAATCTAGTTCAAGAAAAATTTCTGCGGCAGCGAAAGCAAAGGCGACAAACCTTTCTCTTTCTTTTTTTATTTCTTCTAGAACACCCGACATGGAACTCCCCCAGGAGGTATGGATTGGTTTAGTAGTTAATTTATAGAGCGGACCCCTCAATATCTCCATGCTTAAACCAGAATAGTAAAGAAATTATAGACAGTTAAAATTTTATCGAGGCTTTGCTTAATTTAGTGCTTCTGTTAGCGTGATGCGCAAGAGACAGGGAGTAAAATCATGAAGTTTTCAAAGGTCACCTTCGGTGCGGTTATTGCGTCGGCGATGACGCCTGCGTTAACTGCAGAAGATAAATCATTCTCATATGAAGATGTTTTTAATTTGGAATACGCAAGTGGGGCACGGATAGCCCCTGACGGACAGTCTGTTGTATATGAACGGCGGTCAATGGATATCATGACCGATAGTATGCGGACTAACATATGGTCTGTGGACTTAGATGGTCAAAACCATAGACCTATTTTGTCAGGAAAAGCACAGTATCGCATGCCAAGGTTTTCATCTGATGGCACACGTTTAGCGTATATTTCCAGCGTTGAGGGGAAAACGCAGATATATGTGAAGTGGCTTGATACCGGGCAAACGGCAAGGGTAACCGACGTTAATTTTGCGCCATCCTCTTTGAGTTGGTCACCGGACGGTAAATCCATTGCTTTCACTATGTTTGTACCGAAAAAGCCCGCGCGTTTGTTTACGCTCCCTACTAAGCCTAAGGGGGCGAAGTGGGCGGGCAATGCTCAGGTAGTAGATAGAGTAACATATAGGGCTGATGGTAGGGGCATGTTACCTACCGGCTTTACGCATATATTTACTGTTCCAGCGGATGGCGGTACGCCGCGGCAGCTGTCTGTAGGCGACTATAATCATGGAAGCAACCTTAGCTGGATGCCTGATAGCAGCGCCATTGTGTTTTCGGCAAATCGTGGTGAGAATTGGGAATTGGACCCTGTTCAGACTGACGTTTTCAGCGTTGACGTGAAAACCGGTGATATTTCTCAGTTAACTAACCGGATTGGTCCAGACCAAGGGCCACAGGTGTCGCCCGATGGCTCCCTCATTGCGTACACAGGTTTTGATGATCAGGAGTTGTCCAATCAAAACAGCAAGCTTTATGTGATGGCATCAGACGGTAGTTCCCCTAGGGTTCTGACAGATGGTTTAGACCGGGGTGTTGGTAATATTCAGTGGGCTGCTGACGGCCAAGGGCTATATTATTCCTATGACAGTGAAGGCAAGCGACTTGTTGGGTATGTCACTTTGACAGGTGGTAGCCGGGTAATAACCAACCAGTTAGGTGGAACAACGCTAGGGCGTCCGTATACGAGCGGTGAGTATCGTGCGGCGCCGGACGGTAGGATTGTTTTCACGCAGTCTGATACGCAAAAGCCAGCAGATTTGGCTGTTGTTGACCGTATTGGCCGAACGACGGCGTTGACGGCACTAAATACTGATGTGTTTACAGGTAAGCAGATGGCTTCAGTGGAGGAAATGCAAGTTACGTCCAGTGTGGACGGGCGTTCAATTCAGGCTTGGCTCGCGAAACCGGCAAACTTTGATGAGAGTAAACAGTACCCGCTTATTCTAGAAATTCATGGAGGGCCACATGCTGCGTATGGTCCTCATTTCAGTAGTGAAGTACAGCTCTTTGCATCTGCCGGTTACATGGTTTTGTACGTAAATCCAAGGGGTAGTACATCCTATGGTCAGGAGTTTGCGAATTTAATTCATCATAATTATCCGTCACAGGACTATGATGACTTAATGGATGCAGTAAATGCTGTGGTAAACTTGGGCGGTGTTGATGAAGGTGAGCTATATATAACTGGTGGTTCTGGTGGGGGCACGTTAACTGCCTGGTCTATTGGTAAAACTAATCGCTTCAAGGCGGCGGTTGTTGCCAAGCCAGTTATCAACTGGGCTAGTTTTGTTTTGACGGCTGATTTTAGCAATTATTTCACTAAATATTGGTTTGCAAGTATGCCGTGGGAAGATCCAACGCATTACTGGCAGCGTTCACCTTTGTCATTAGTGGGCAATGTTGAGACACCTACAATGTTGTTAACTGGGGAGAATGACTACCGCACACCTATGTCTGAGACCGAGCAATATTATGAGGCCTTAAAGCTGCGTGGTGTTGATAGCGTGATGGTTCGCATTCCAAAGTCTGGTCACGGCATTGCCTCAAAGCCAAGTAATCTTGTGCAGAAGGTAGGAAACATCTTGGCTTGGTTTGAGAAATATTCCTCTGAATCTAACTCAGAAGAGTAATCTTTAGCAAAACTCAGTGGCGGCTAGCTATTCGCTAGTCGCCCTGTAGATGATTTCACCAGCGACCATGGTCATTACTGCTTTTCCTTTTGGAATATCGCTTTCGATCGCTGTCATCAGGTCCACGCTAAAAACACTTAGATCAGCCTGTTTTCCTATGGCAATACTCCCAATTTCGTCTTCCTGAAAAGACGCTATTGCTGGCCAAAGAGTGAACATTTTAAGGGCCTCGTCGCGTGTTAGCGCCTCTTCAGCGTGCCAGTTTTCGCCCTGAAAGCCGTCCAAATCTCTTCTAGCAGTAGCCGCGTAGAATTCAATAAGGGGTTCACCGCGTTCAACGGGAGCATCAGAACCGCCGGCAATGATGACGCCACTGTTGACGAGTGTTGACCAAGCATAAGCGCCGTTCAATCGTTCGTCTCCGAGCCGTGCTGGTGCAAAGTGCATGTCACCTATAGCATGTGAAGGTTGCATCGACGGAATTACACCGAGCTGTTGGTATCTAGTAATATCCTCTGGGTTGACAATTTGCGTATGTTCATCCCGCCAGCGGGGTTGCTCAACGGCTCTTCCTAACGCGGGTACCGTAGCCATGGCTTCTTCATACCAGTCTAAAAGAAGGCGATTTGCCCTGTCGCCAATAGCGTGCGTGTTGACTTGATAGCCTTCTTCCAATGCCTGAGTGAGGATAGGCATAAGTTCTTCTTTTGTGGAAAGAAGTAGGCCGCTAGTTTGGGCATCTGAATATGGTTCTATAAGGGCCGCGCCACGGGAACCGAGTGCTCCGTCCAGATACAGTTTGATTGCCCTAGTAATAGCTTTTCCGTTATTTGAGGTGCGTAATCCAGACTGAAATAGGTCATTGGCATACTGTTGGTCGACACTATTGTAGACGCGAATGTTTAGTTCGTTGCGATCGGACAACGCTTCAATAGCTTCAACTTCGGCCCATGATACTGACATGTTATGGATATTCGTCCAGCCGTAGCGACTATATACATCGCTGCCTGTCGCTAAGAAGGTGGCAATGTCATCGGCAGTAGTTTCAGGCATGACTGGAGTAATAAGTTGTTGAGCGTTATCTATCAGCATGCCCGTTATTTCGCCGATAGCATTTTGGTTAATTGCGCCGCCGAATGGTACGTCTGTTTGGGCAGTTATGTTTGCTTCTCGTAGGGCTGCAGAGTTTGCAACAAGTGCGTGACCATCTGCTCGTGTAAGAATGACTGGAATATCTGCTATAACTTCATCAATATCCCACCGGGAAGGGAAGCGTTTCTCAGGCCAATGTGTTTCGATCCACCCTCTGCCTACTATCACAGGCAGGTCTGGGTGTTCGCTGCGCCAGTTTGAAATCATGCTCTTTAGTTCAGCCAGTGACGTGACATTTTCTAAGTTTAAGGATAGCTCTCTTTGTCCAATTCCAGACAAATGAGCATGCGCGTCGGTGAAGCCGGGGAATACAAATGCACTGTCTAAGGTGATCGTTTCCGTATCTGGACCAATCAAAGCTTCAACATCTACCTTGTTGCCGACATGTATGAAACGACCATTCAGAATCGCTATTGCTTCAACTTTCGGGTTGTTGTCATCTGCAGTATAAATGGCGTTGGCTTCGATCACTGTATCTGCATATGTGATTTCAGAGGGAGATTGTTGATTAATGTCTTCAATCTGAGCAATCGCCATGCCATTGAATAATAAGGTTGCAATAAAAATTTTGATAAATTTCATAACGTCCTCTCCCTAATACTGACATGCTAGGGTTGGTGATCTCATTGTGCAAGCGTTAGCGTTTAACTTGTGCTTAGAGGTGGAATTAAGCACAATGCAAGTATGCTGATTTAAAGTTGGTCAGCTTTTGGTGGATAAACTTTAAGGATCCCTAGATGCGAGGCCTCATTGTTGCGCTGTTGATACTTGGCTGGCTACCAGTGGTGGCTTTTAAACCGCATATTGGAGTTTTGGTATGGAGTTGGGTGTCTCATATGGCGCCACAGGCCTATACCTACAATTTTGCACTGACTTTTCCTTTTCTCGTGGTTGTTGCTGCTGCTACTTTAGGTGGGATGGTGTTGAATAGGGATAAGAAGAGTCTTCCTTCACATCCGCTAGTGGTTTTGATTTTTGTTTATTGGCTATGGGTTATTATTACGACTATTATGGGTTTTGATCCTGGTTTGTCTCAGGGAAAACTTGTCCATCTGTCTAAGGTTTTATTTTTTGCATTAATTTCTATGGTGGTGATGCAATCACCTAATCGCCTGAAGGCGTACCTTTGGGTGATGGTGGCTTCTCTTATGTTCATTGCGGTCAAGGGTGGACTATTTACGATCTTAACTGGCGGTGGCTCGCGTGTGCAGGGGGCTGGTGGTATGATGGGTGATAATAACCAGCTAGCTATGGCGATGTGTATGTTAATTCCATTGGCGATATACTTGGCGCAACATCCACCTCATCAGAAACTGAAATGGCCGCTAATAGGGGCAGCTATACTTGTGCCTGTGTCTGTGATGGGAACCCAGTCAAGAGGTGGGTTTGCGGCGTTGGCGGCCGTGGTGTTTATGTTGTTTCTGAAGGCTCAGCGTAAGTTTGCGATTCTTGTCGCAGTTTTAGTCATAGGAGGTGCTGCCGTCACCTTTATGCCTGATAGCTGGAAAGAGCGTATGCAAAGTACGGAGGATGCTACAGAGGATAATAGTTTCCTGGGGCGTGTTTCTATGTGGAAATTTTCAGTTAATCTGGCTGATGAGAACCCATTGCAAGGAGGGGGGTTCAATATTTTCTATGTTCCCCGTGCTGCTGAGCTCTATATGCCGCCGGGACATGATGCGCGTGCGCCCCATTCTATCTACTTTGAAGTGTTGGCGGAGCACGGATATACGGGGCTTGTGCTATTTTTGAGCCTCTTGTTCACAGGGTGGTACTGTGGGGGCTCGCAGGCGAAGAAATTTAGGAAGTATGAAGAGACCAAATGGCTTGGTGATTTATGCTGGGCGACCCAGCTCAGTATCGTTGGATTTGCCGCTGGTGGTTTAACGGTGAATATCGCAACACTAGATATTTTCTATCATATCTTAGCGGTGATCGTGCTTTGTAACGTTGTAGGTGACCAGTTATTGGCGGGAGAGCTGA
>JBFOLV010000626.1:0-3244 GCA_040830325.1 Kordiimonas sp.
CGACGCTCTTCCGATCTTCATACTCTGTTTCCAGACGTTCAAGAAATGACGCGAAATAGAGGAGGAACGCCGGAAATCGATGATGATTGGCAGTTAGAAATGTTGTGCAACATTGCGGCTGCAGAGTTCGTTATGCCGATAGGCAGTATACCTTCTTCAAAGGAAGTGCCTGCTATTGAAGAGCTTATGCACCAAAGGGCGCAATTTGACGTTTCACCAGAAGCCTACTTAATCAGGATTGCAAAGACTACGAACCAACCTGTTTATATGTTTTGTGCGTCATCAATAGAAAGCTCAGACGGTCACAGGCATTATAAAATTGATTATGCTATACCTTCAATTACGTGCCCCAATTTACAATTAGAGGGACGATTGATACCCAAAAGCTCGGCTATACATCACTGCACCGCAATTGGCTTTACGGACCACGGCGAAGAAAGCTGGATTACTGGGGAGCCGGTGAGTATCGAATATGTAGGCATACCTGCCTATCCCGGCTCCGCACTACCACGGGTTTTGGGTATAGCTCGCTTAAATGAGAGAAGGCCCGACGTTAAGCCTATTCGCTTTGTTCATGGAAACGCTCTGGAGCCTAGGGGCGAAGGACCTAAAATTGTTTGCCAGATGGTAAATGATAAAGCGCTGCGTTGGGGCGGAGGCATTGCCCGGTCCACAGCAGCAAAGTTTCCTGCTGCACAAAAAGAATTTACAAAGGACATTCAACTTATACCTTATGGTGAACGCTTGGGTTGTGTGCACTTTTCTACTGAACAAGATGACACAATAATTGCTAGTTTGGTGGCTCAGGCTGGTTTTGGTAGGTCTACGCTACCTAGAATTCGCTACGGTGCGCTAAAAACGTGCCTTGATCAATTGGTTCAAAAAGCTAAGGTACTATCGGCAAGCGTGCATATGCCACGTATTGGAGCCGGAAGCGCGGGCGGCGAATGGAATGTGATTGAGGAACTAATCGAAGAAAGCTTGGTTAACGCCTCTGTGAATGTGACTGTTTACGATTTGCCGCCTAAGAAGAAACAATTAGGGCTATTTGATTGAAGATAAAAACTGGCCAGTTCAAGATTGTTTTGCTGTCAGGTGAAATTTGTTCTGGAAAGTCCAAAATTTCTCAAGGGCTGCATTCAAAGTATGATGCAGTTGTTATTAAAACTAGAGAATTGATCCTAGCAGAACTCCCTAAAACCAAAAATAACCGCACTTCTTTGCAACGAGCAGGCAATAAGCTGGACAAGCAAACGGAGGGGCGCTGGATAGCCGACGCGCTTGCTAAGTTTTTAGAGAAATATCAATCTGGTGGCACCCCATCAGGGCTGTTTGTGATTGATGCCGTAAGAAAACAAGAACAAATTCGAGCACTCCGCAAAGCCTATGGGGCCGATGTTCATCATATCCATGTGTCCGCATCCCCAGATGAGCTGGAGAAGCGTTTTATTGCCCGCGCTTCTGAACACGATGCAAAGGCCGTCTATGACAAGATAAAGAAAGAAACAACAGAGCGACAGGTCAAAAAACTTGAGAGAAAAGCTGACGTTCTTGTTTCCACTGACAAATGCACCCCGGAGGCCGCTCTCGTAAGAGCGACTGCACTGTTGAACCTATACCCCAGAACGAATGATCAACTTGTCGATGTGATAATTGGCGGACAGTATGGCAGCGAGGGTAAAGGAAATATCGTTGGCCATTTAGCGCCTGAGTATCAATTATTAGTAAGGGTCGGCGGGCCAAACGCCGGTCACAAAGTATATGCGGATGGCAAGCCAGAAACATATTTTCATTTGCCGTCTGGATCAGAGAGAGCTCCAAACGCCCAACTCTTGCTCGGTGCTGGAGCTTTAATTTACCCACCAAAATTATTCTCTGAGTTGGCGGAGCATCAAATCGAGGCCCATCGGCTGTCAATTGATCCACAAGCAATGATCATCACGGATAAGGACAGGGAAGACGAAACCAAGGCTCTCAAGTCAATTAGCTCAACCGCACAAGGGGTTGGATTTGCAACTGCCAATAAGATCACCGGTAGAGGGCGGTATGAAGAAGGGACCGATCCAAATTTGAAGCTTGCAAGGGATGTTCCTGAGCTCCAACCTTTCATTCGCGATGCGCAGGAAGTGATTGCTGAACACTTGCTGAAAGACCACCTGATTATGCTTGAAGGTACACAGGGAACGTCTTTAAGCATCCATCACGGCAAATACCCGTTTGTGACTTCTCGTGATACTACGGTTGCGGGTTGCCTTGCGGATGCTGGAATTGCCCCAACAAACGTCAGAAGAGTTGTTATGGTCTGTCGAACGTATCCAATTCGGGTAGGGGGGCCTTCTGGTCCAATGGATTTAGAGGTGAATTATGAGGAGCTTTCTGACCGCTCTGGCATTGCCGTAGATGAACTGAAGCAAACTGAGTTGACTACTACTACCAAGAAGCAGCGCCGAATTGCCGAATTTGACTGGGTACAGTTACAGCGGTCTGTTCAAATGAATGGCCCAACGGATATTGCTCTTACATTCGTTGACTACATTGATAAAGAGAACCGTTCCGCTTACAGGTTTGAACAACTTACGGAGGAAACGTTGCGGTTTATTGAGGAAGTCGAGCGAGTTTCGGGACGTCCTGTTTCTCTCCTCTCAACAGATTTTAGTTACCGCAACATAATTGACCGGAGATCTTGGTGAAAAAAGAAGAATTAGAAGAACTCATCCAAGGATGTCCTTCATTGAATCATATGGCCGAGAGGCATTCTTGGGCTTCAATACAAGAACACGGCCTATTAAGCACCAGTGCTCTACTAGATTTGTACGGAGTTACAGGGCAAGAACGGCTTGAAATTGAGCAGACTAGGCGTGACAGGTGCATCCCAATCACCAAGGATGGGCTCCATCAAGCTGTTATTAGAGATCAACTTCCCATGGACGACAAAGGACTTTTGAGAGTGCTGCCGCCTGAAGTTTCGCCAGCAGATTGGTATCGGTTGCTTAACTCCAAGGTCTTTTTCTGGCTCACAAAAGATCGCCTATTTCGCTTAACAGATGCACGTGCGTATAGAGACAAAGAGCATGATGTGCTTGAACTAGACACGCGCCAGCTAATTGAAGCCTACTATGATGAAATAGTCCTTTGCCCAATTAACAGTGGTTGCACCAAACCTTATCCTGCGAAACGTGACTACAATTCGTTCCTGCCAATCGACAAATATCCATACGATTATTGGAGGTCTAAAAGGGGAAAA
>JBFOLV010000627.1:0-3395 GCA_040830325.1 Kordiimonas sp.
AAATCCATCACTGTCGCGACCACAGGAACGAACGCATTTACCACACCGGCGCGCGCTGCACCAAGGATTGCGACACCTTTATTAAAGAAGATAATGGCAACCACGGACGACAAGATACCTTGCCAAGCCGCCTGCGTTAGTAACATGCTCGTGGGTGTATCCGAAAAATCAACACCACCTGAAAATGGATAGGCCAGTAACACGCCCATAAGGGATATAAGGGAAACACGAGCGGTTACAGTGATGGGGTCCATGGGCCATGCCCGAAGCAGAAGGGTATAGGATGCCCACATGATGCCCGCGAAGAAAAACAACCCGTCTCCAAATAGGCTAGATTGCATTTGGTTTTGATTACCTGACCCCAGGGCAAGGAGTGTAAGGCCAACCAGAATGGCAGCGCCGCCAATCGCGCGGTTGCGTGTCAGATGATCTTTAAGCAAGAAGTGGCTGGCAATAAGGCTAACCAGCATAACAGCGCCCGGAATAATAACACCACCATGCATCGCTGATGTGTACTGGAAACCACTAGCTGTTACATAACTGTATGTGCCGCCTGCAAGCAGCGATAGGACGGCAGCCTGCCCCCAAGACTTGGGGCTATTGTCGCCTCTGAACGCCCACGGCAGTAAAATCGGTCCAGCAATTGTCAGGCGCAAAAATATCAGTTCGTAGGGTGTAAAGTCGGCTTTCACGCCAATTGCAGTGACAACTGGCCAAGTGCCCCAAATTAGAGCTGCAATACAGCCATAGAGCACGCCGATGTTTACATTGTGGTGTTTTGGTTTTGTACGCACAGACATAAGTCACCTCTAATACTATGAACTTGATGAGTGTAGGTGATGCTGTGCATTGTTTCTGTGCTTGTTTCGGTATATTGTGACTAATAAATCACTAAATCATCATAAATGAGTAGAAAAAATACCCGATTATGGAAATTGACAACTTTGATAGAAAAATACTGAATTGCCTTCAGGAGAATAGTCGACAGACCGCAGAGCAAATAAGCGACCTTGTTGGTTTGTCTGCACCAGCCTGCCAAAGGCGGATCAAAAAGCTTCGTCAAAGCGGTATAATCGCCAAGGAAGTTGCCATCCTTGACCCGCAAGTTTGCGGTAATAGGACGACACTTGTTGTACAAATCTGCTTTGCTGTTGGCGGCATTGAAACCGTCGATGGATTTAAGGAAAACATCTGTCAGTTACCGGAAGTGCAGCATGGATATTATTGCACAGGTGAGGCAGACTTTATCATTATCATGACTGTTAAGGATATGCAGGACTATGACCGGCTTTGCCGAGAATGGTTTTTTGGGAATCCGGCAATCAGGCGGTTTGATACCAGCGTTGCTATCGGCGTTGTCAAAGCGGGATTCAATATCCCGCTTGATGTTGAATAGGGGCTATTCAGTGTCCGCCGGTGGTTGGCCTGTGTTGCTGATATTTTGCTGATGGCTTCCATCAGTGTTCATGACATATATCTCGCCTTGTTCACCGTCACGGTAGGAGGCAAACACGAACCGTTTACCGTCAGGGCTCCAGTTCACAGATAAATCTGGCGCATTATTGTCGGTTAGCTGCCTGAGGTGGCTACCATCCAAGTTCACTTTGAAAATTTCGGTGTTTTCAAAGCCAGACTTTGTGTAACTGAAAGCTATTTGACTGGCGTCTGGGCTAATCGAGATGTCGAAGAAGGTTGGTTGCTCACCTTCTGGCATTTCCAGTATCTTTGTAGCAGAAGAGCCATCAAGATTGGACTTATAAAGGCTTTCTTTAAAGGCGAACAACAGTTCATCACCCTTTGGCATTAAAGCAAATGATCTGGGCTCAAAGTCTATATTCTCTAGCAAAAGCGTTTCTGAGTTGGTGCGCAGATTTTTTAGCCATATTGACCCTCCCGGTTGATTAAACCCGTTAGGTAAACGTTTGTAAGCCAGCTTGGTTTTATTGCGGGATAAGCTTGGTGCTACAGCCCAGTGGTTGGTGTTCGGCTCTAAGTCGGTGACTGGTCTGTGGGTATCTCCGCTGATGGAATAGATAAACAGATTTGATCCACCAAAGCGCTCGTCCTCCTCTTTGTCGGACACTATCAGGAGCTCGTCATCTGAAAGTGGCTGCATCCACCAGTTATGGAATTGGTTGGAAGTGATTTTTGTTTGAGCGGAGCCATCGGGGTTCATGCGGTATAGCTGCGCAGCATCCATCCGGTATGAATAGAAGTATATATGCTCACCTGTGAGGCTCCATACCGGTGCGACGTCTTCATGAGAAATTGCAGGTGTGGTAGTGGTAAAAAGCCCCAAGCTTAAGGTAATGACTTTGACGGTTTTCAGCATATTTATGACCCTTCCTATCTACTGAGCAAATGAGTTGCCGTAAGATAAAAAGACGTGCGCTGTATTAGGCACGGCCAGCTTGCTGGGCAGGCCAAATAGCCTGCTGAACTGGATCAATGATAGGATAGGCTGTTTGCCGATTTAGGTTGGGCTTTTTTCCCGCAGCAAATCATAAGCAGATTGGATTTTGTAGAATCGTTCCGCTGCTTCTGGGTCGCCGGGATTGGCGTCTGGGTGAAACTGTTTTGCAAGTTTCCGGTATTGGCTTTTGATTTCCGTTTGGGTCGCATCTGAATCTAGTTCAAGCGTATCAAAAGCAGCTTGCTCGGTTGAGCTAAAGCCGTTTTCATCGACGGCACCGCCCCATTCAAATGTTTTTGCGTGAGCAAATGCATCAGAAGTTTGGCTGGTGTCGTGCATGTGGCGCTTTGCTTCTTCGTCGCTCATGCCGGCGAAGAAGTCCCAGTTGCGATTATATTCTGCTGCATGTGCTTTGCAGAAGTGCCAACGCTCGCGTGAGCCGGGGGATTTTGGTGCAGGGTGTGGACCTGTTTCATTGCAACCAACATAGTCACACATCTGCAGGGGTTCTGCATCCTTGTCACGGCCATACTCACCCCAACGCGGGAACCCAAAACTCTTTATATAATCATTAGCCATCGGGACACTTTAAATCAAAACAGGTCTTATTGTCATTAACTTCCAGCAGTATGCCGGTTCACTATCGCACCGGTGTTTATCGGAATTTGGTCCAAAGGTCCAGCGATAGGCTATAGACGTATAGGCATGTGCTCCGTTACCTTATAAGGCGCAAACAGAGATAAGGGGTTATGTGTGCGTACTTTTGATGAGTTGATGGAACTAGCCGCTGGTTTTAAAGGTGATATTGCGACGGTGGAGGAGCTTCTACCTTCTGTGGAAACCGCGGAGACGATCAAAAAGGTCGGCGATGACCGAATTCTCTCTCTCATGGCGCGCGGCGTTTTTCAGGCTGGGTTCAGCTGGAAAGTAATCGATAAAAAGTGGCCGGGCTTTGAGGAAGCTTTTGAAGGGTTTGTGCCAG
>JBFOLV010000628.1:0-3470 GCA_040830325.1 Kordiimonas sp.
CCGAACGCGCCTATCAGCAATCGGCTTCTTATGCATTAGATAGGGTGCAATCAGCGGAGATTGGTGCTTCAACCCGTACACCGGTATCAATCATACACCACCCAGATGTAAGACGTATGTTAATGACCATGCGTGCAACTACGGAGGCAGCTCGCGCTATTACTTTCAGAAATGTTTGGGCAATTGATCGAGCCAATACAGCTACGGACGAAACCGAGAAGAAAAAGGCGCAAGGAGAAGCCGATCTATTGACGCCTATTTCCAAAGCATATTCTACGGATATTGGTGTAGAGGCGGCATCTCTTGGTGTTCAAATACACGGAGGCATGGGCTTTATAGAAGAGACGGGCATAGCACAGCATTATCGTGACAGCCGAATTGCGCCAATTTATGAAGGCACAAACGGCATTCAGGCGCTTGATTTAGTTGGACGAAAGTTTGGTGCCGATGGTGGAATGCATTGGCGCGCCCTAATTGATGAAATGCGTTCAGCTGCGGAAAATCTTGGAGGCGAACTAAAGTCTGTTCAGAAGAATATGATGGAAGGAGTTAACGCGCTAGATAGTGCCGCGATTTCTATATCAGAGAATGGATTCAAAGGTATAGTCGATACGGCTGGTGCTGCAACGCCTTATCTTCGACTTTTTGGGACTGTACTAGGTGCTCACCTTCTAGCTCAGCAGGCTAAACGTGCAGAGCAGCTATTCAAATCTGGTGATGGCAATCTTGATTTTCTCAGTGCTAAAATAATAACAGCTAGGTTTTTCATTGAACAAATATTACCGCAGGCTACAGCTCTGTTGGGTCCTATACAAGCTGGGGCTGGTAGTTTGATGGAGCTTAAGAATGAACAGTTTTCACGTAGTTAAGGGCCTTTTATGACCGAAGAAATGTCTCCGAAACCATCAGGTTCAGTTTCGGACAATGTTGAAGTTGCTGATCATCGGTCTGGCTTTCAGTTGGAAAATGGAAATTTAGATTATCCCTTTCAAAAAGTTCCTTCTGATACTGACGTGATTGAAGTTGCAGATGGAGTTATGTGGGCACGAATACCGCTTCCATGGTCTTTGGATCACATAAACGTATACTTATTTGATGAAGGTGATAGTTGGAGTGTCGTCGATACCGGATCACAGGGAAAACGCGGCATTGAAGCTTGGGAGAGCATTGACGAGCAGGTTTTGCAGGGAAAACCTATTAAACATGTCGTAGCCACCCATATGCATCCCGATCACTTGGGACTAGCGGGTTGGCTTGTCGAGAAATATGACGCCAAATTTTCAATCACCATGCTTGAATATATGCTTGCCCAGCATTTATGGCACGGGGCGACTGACGTGTTTCCAGAGCAGGAAATTCAACATTTACTCAAGATGGGCTTAAATCCTGATATGGAGCCTGTCGTTCGTAACTCGGGGTTTGGTTTCTATAAAAAAGGCGTACACGAGCTACCATATAGTTTTGAGAGAATTGAAGATGGTTCCTTGATAACGCTAGGTAAACGTGAGTGGCGGGTAAATTTTGGGGGTGGACCTTCTCCTTAGCACGCTTGTATGGTTTGTCTTTATGAGACTCTTTTTTTTTTTGGCGATCAGGTGCTGCCTGAAATTACATCGAATGTTTCAGTTTATGCCCGCGAGCCGATGGCTAATCCGCTTGCACATTGGCTTTCCAGTATTGAAAGAATGAAAGGTGTGAAAGTCGACCCTCTTGTTTTACCTAGCCATGGGCCGATTTTTAAAGGACTACATAGTCGGCTAGATGCCTTGATAGAAAGTCATCTAAGCAAACTAGTGCGGTTGCATGAGTGGTGCTCGAAAGAAGCTCGTTCCCCAGTGGATACTTTTCCTGCTCTTTATAGACGAAAAATCGAAGGGTTCGATTTTTTCTTGGCGTTAGGCGAAGCCGTCGCACATTTACATTTGCTCGAGTCTATTGGTTTGTTGTCTCGATCATTTAAAGATGGAGTATATATGTTTGTGGCGTGTAGGGACGTTTCTGAAGTTGATATTATGCAAGCAATTGCAGAGCTTCCAGGAGTGCCTCTGCGATCTCTTGATGATATAATGAACTAACTCTTTACTGACGATATGCCTGAGGCCTATATATGCGGCAAAGATACTGCTATTTGATGAGTAGGGGGCCTATATGGGCGAAAATGAGGCCGGTGCACCGGATATCAGCACCTTAAGTTTTGAAGAGGCAATGGCAGCACTTGAAAGTGTTGTCGCAAAATTGGAATCTGGTAATGCGCCGCTGGAGCAATCCATTGCTCTGTACACACGCGGTACAAAACTTAAGGCGCACTGCGAAGCAAAGCTGAAAGACGCTCAGGCAAAAATCGAGAAAATTACTCTTGATGAAAATGGTGCTGCTAGTACACAGCCCTTTGACGTCGAATAGAAAGAAAGCAACATCTGTGGATAATATCGCGCTTAAAGAGGCGATGAGCAAAATTTCCAGTGACTTGGAACGTTTGCTTGATCCTATATTGGCAGAGCCTTCAGGTCCTGAAGCCCGTGTTTATGAGGCAATGCGGCACTCAGTATATAGCGGTGGGAAACGATTACGCCCTTTTCTGGTAGTCGCTAGTGCGGATTTATTCGGAGTGGAAAGACAGCATTCAATGCGGGTCGCTGCTGCACTTGAATGTGTTCATTGTTATTCCCTAATTCATGATGACTTGCCGGCAATGGACGACGACGACATACGTCGCGGTAAACCGACGGTGCATGTTGCATTTGATGAAGCTACAGCAATTCTCGCCGGTGATGCCTTGTTAACGTTGGCTTTTGAAATTTTGGGTGACGAAGCGACCCATCCGGATCCTCGTGTACGATGTAAACTAATTTCAAAATTGGCAAAAGCCGCAGGCCCCAATGGTATGGTTGGTGGACAGATGATTGATTTGACTGCTGCTGACCATGACCTCGATGAGCAAGCCATTTTCAGGCTGCAAAACATGAAGACCGGTGCATTAATCGCTTTTGCTGCAGAAGCGGGCGCAATTCTTGGTGGCGTTGGCAAACATGTTCGGGCCTCTCTAGCAGGATATGCGAGAGATGTCGGGCTGGCCTTTCAGATAGCAGATGATCTTCTTGACGTCGAAGGTACTGAAGATGAAGTGGGTAAGGCTGTCGGCAAAGACGAGGGAGCTGGTAAAGCTACTTTGATTGGCATAATGGGAATAGAACGTGCTAGGCAACAGGCAGAAATGCTTGCAGATCAGGCTGTTTCTCATTTAAAGGACTTTGATCAGAAAGCTGAACTTTTGCGTGGTGTTGCACATTTTGCTATAAAACGCCGCACTTAAACCTGCTTTTGATAATGGTTTGATATAATAGATAACGATAAGCGAATCCCGCATGGCTTAATAGTAAGGGAATTCGCGCCAAAGGAACCTGAGTTGAGCGTACGACCTAATACTCCGTTGTTGGATAAAACTCCCACACCGATCGAACTACGAAAAC
>JBFOLV010000629.1:0-3513 GCA_040830325.1 Kordiimonas sp.
AAACGGATACCCTGTTAGGGAGCTGCTTTTCCTACTGAGCCAGTCAACGATTGAACGAAATTCTGTATCGTCTGCCGGGACTTTAAACCCTGTTACCTTGCAACAGTAAGGCGAGCTGTGGAGCGCCTTGGAAAGGTGCCATGAGAGCACAGCCAAGTCTAAACCTGTTTTAGTCGCGTAGGATTGAAGATTAATCTCAGGGATATGCAACTTTTTTACCAGCAAAATCAAATTACTAGGATGCTGTTACGATAAACTTGAGAAGAGAGAATGGCAATTGAGTTTGCACGAAAAGGCCGCGTACAGAATACACGGCCACCGACATAGTCTTCAAAGGAGCCAATATTAGGCTGGAATAAATACCGCCGCGCGATTTTCCAGTATCTCACTCACCTGAACATAATCTTTGGGCGAGTCCACATCAATTGCAGCCTCCGCATAGGGCAAGCGAACAGCATAGGCAGTTAGGCCCAACCTCTTTGAGGCTCTGGCAAACGCCTGATCGACCGTGTAGCGTTTTAGCAGCAAACCAAACAAGTTGCCCCACCCAAAGGAAGCGAACAGTTTCCAGGGTTTTTTGCGTTGCTGCTCAACCGACTTCCAGAATACCAGTGCCCGCATTGCCTCAGGGCCGGTGAAGGCGAACAGATTTGCGCCTGAAAGCTTTGTTTCACGGAAAGGTAAATAGGTGCGTTTCGAACCAGGGTGCATCTCATCGAGATATTTTTTTTCAACAAGGCCAACCGCTATGTCTCCGCCGCGCTGCGCGTTTACGCAAAAATCATCAACCATTTCAGGCGTTAAAAGGGCATGATCCGCTGTGGTTACCATATAGGGCCATTCTGCACCGGTGGCTTCTATAACCTTTGCTACGCTATCGCAGATCGACGACCCGCAGGATACCACCTCAATATCAATGTCCTTTGCTACCGCTTTGAATTCCGGGCAGCTAGAGAATAGTGAATCTTCGCAATCAAAAACGATCACTATGCGGGTTATTGAACTGGACTGAACCAATGCATTCACTACCCTGGAAACCATTGGCTGTCCTGCAATTGGCACCAAGGCTTTATACTGTTCACCAAATACAGATGCCACCGGGCAATTATTGCTTCGGGAACCGGCAAGCACAATTGCTGTAAAACCATCCCGATGAACATCACTTTGCGCTGAATCGCGCATATCTTCAGACCCTAAATTACACTTGGCCATACAACTGCCTTTCCCCCCTCTGGAAAACACACAATAGGCAACGCCTAAATACTATGTAGCAAGGCCCCAAATTGCTGCCAGCCCCTCGAAATACGACAGCAAATACCGATCTACCTTCTTATGCATACCCAAGAGAGTGATGTAACGCAATGGTCACATAGCCGTGAGGGCAATGAATGTCCGCAAAATAGTGGGGCTGAAAGAAGCCCAACACAACAAGATTTTGGCACCCAGACATGGGCGAAACATTCGTTCTCAGATCAATATACTCAGACAAATAACTGATAAAGCAAAAGCTTAACAGATATCAAATGTGCAGCCCGGGAATAACCAGTCTGAAACTATATGGCCTATTCCAGTATGTGATAACACGCTGCTGCTACCCGCTTTGGCAGCATTGCTATTTAAGGCTTTAAAAGACTGCAACAGCCTAATTCAGAGCGTGACTCGGCATTTTCTTTGTGAAAATAAACAAATTAGGGTTCCTGATTTGCTGCTGTACGGCCCAAAAACGATCAGTGGCAATAATATCCGCCCCCATTGCAAAGATCTCCAGATATCGAGCATTCTTACCTGACGCCGCTATTTGTTTGTCGATCGCGGTATCTCTACCCCCCAAGGTTCCTACAATAACTCTCCAGCCCTTTGCATGCAGTGCCATATAATGCTCAGGGCTTAGTAACCTTGTACCTGTCCATGCAATAACCCGATCACTCGGAATACCACTGTCCTCAATCGCTTTTATTTCTGAAACGTCGCGGGCAGAGATACTAATTGGCATGTCAGGTGCTGCCGTGTGAAAAGCCAGCGCCTGCTGATGGGTATAAGCAATGGCGGCGGTATAGTCCTCAGCGCCTGCCTCAACAACCTCTTTCACCACTTTGTCAAAGTCTGTGCCACGTTTGATGTCCAAGGTCAGTATAGCGCGCCCTTTTGCCCACCGAAGCGCCTGCTTTAGTGTTGGAACCCTAAACTCGGTAACTAGCCCGTTCCAATCCTTCAACCTAAGCTCTTTGATCTCTTCCCAGTTTTTTTTCTTTGCCTCGCCTGATCCCGTAGTTGTCCTGTCGAGGGTGTCGTCATGCATCAGAACTAGAGTGCCATCTTTCAACTGCATAACGTCAATTTCCATCAGGCCTGGGCCGTATTTCAACGCATTATCCATTGTTTCTATTGCATTTTCAGGGTAACCCGGCGCAGGCCCGCCCCGGTGATGGCTGATCATCGGAATGCGATTTGGTGTCCAGCGCAAGAAGTTTTTAAGGCCGCCTTTAGGTATCTCTAAAACGTACCGAACGGCGTCATTTTCTGGTGCAGGGACACTCTCCTGCGCCAAAACCGGCAGAGTTAGAAAAAGTAGAAAAAGTGATTTCACTAAATTCTTCATGACAGTCCTCTTGTCGCTTGACGGTATGGGCATAAAGCCCGATGTTCGTGTCATCTTCAAGTCAATGGTGGGTATTTATGTCGAAAAAATACACGATGGATGATCTGCTTGAAATCATGCAAAAGCTGCGAGACCCGGAAACCGGTTGTCCATGGGATATCGAGCAAAACTTTTCTACGATAGCGCCCTATACTATTGAAGAGGCATACGAAGTCGATGAGGCGATCCGCAACAATGATATGGATAGCTTGAAAGACGAACTCGGCGATCTTTTATTTCAGGCGGTTTTCCACGCTCAAATGGCGACCGAGGAGAAACTCTTTAGTTTCGCTGACGTGGTTCAAAACGTAAGTGAAAAGATGGTGCGACGCCATCCACATGTTTTTGGCAACATGTCTATTGAGGACGCGGATGCGCAGACAGTTTCCTGGGAACGCCTGAAAGCAAAAGAACGCGAACAAAAGGCAAAGACTCTTGGACGGGCTCCGTCGGCGCTTGACGGTGTGACACCTAGCTTGCCAGCGCTACTGAGAGCTCTGAAGCTCCAAAATCGTGCGGCTCGTGTCGGGTTTGATTGGCCTTCAACCGACCAGGTAATCGACAAAATTCAGGAAGAAAGTGCTGAGTTGCTATATGAGGTGAAGTCAGGCGCGGAGCGATCAAAAATAAAGGAAGAATTTGGCGACTTATTATTTATTATCAGTAATTTAGCGCGACATTTTAAACTAGATCCAGAGGAATGTTTGCGTGACGCAAATAACAAGTTCGAGCGCAGGTTCCGTGGTGTCGAGGCCAAGTTGGCAGAAATAGATAAAAGGCCCGAAGATTCTTCGCTTAAAGAAATGGATGCCCTTTGGGACAAGGTTAAAGAGGAAGAGAAAAGCGCTGTCTAACGGTCTCTTTTCTCGAATTTA
>JBFOLV010000630.1:0-7593 GCA_040830325.1 Kordiimonas sp.
ACGATAAATGACCAGCCTGTTGAACCGCCAACTCACATTGCAAATTCGCTGAAAAGCAGGCGTATCTCCGTTGATGTAACCACGAGTAGGCGGACCATACCTTCTTATATCTTCCTGTCTCATCGCCTCGTAACGAGGTATTCTAGCTGCAGAAATATGCTCAAAGCCACTGCCTCTGTGCCGGTACAGACTAGTACCACCCATATCAGTTTCTGTAAGATACAGTATGGATGCAAACTGGCGCTCGGTTGTAGCATCAAAATGAGGCGCACACTGCAGCGGGTGCAACTCTTGAGCTCCCTTGGTGACGAGCGAATAATGACATGTATCTACTGAGAAGTTTTCCTCCGGCAGATTATATTCTTTCTGTAGGACAGGGGTAAGTGCATCTCGCAGCATGCTATCATATGATGCTGGCAGCGTCTTACGCACACCTGGATAAAAAGGATTTTCTGGAGCTGTAAAATCAGGCTTCATGCTGGCATATGCCATTAATGCATGTGGGTCAGCAAGGAAGTTGTCAATAGCAACAACCGTATTCTGCTCCCCCCCCAATCTGCAGTGCCTGAATGGTATGGTCAGGATTGAACTCAATAAGCGGTGCAGGCGCTTCAGTGGACGGCATAACTACTTATCTTCCCTCGTTCTTATCCATGTATTTATAGGTATGGCCTTCCGGAAAAGAAAGCAAGGCACAGGGACTGCACGGCAAAGCTTACTTATGTTAACACCTCCCATATCCCTCACCCCCCCCCAACAACCAATGTGACCTTTTGCTTTTTGGAGTAAACAGACCTATAGAAACATCATGCAGATATTTGATGGTATAATAAATGATCGCGGATCTAAATATGCAGTTTCGGGCGGGGCATGTAGCACACCAGAGGAAGCGAAAACTTTTATCAAGGAACTTTGCCGCAAAAAGAAATTCGCAAAAGCGACCCATAACACATGGGGATTTCTGCAGGGTGACACGCCCATTAAAAATGATGACGGTGAAAGCGGTGCTGGCATGGTGATTGTACGCATGCTGGAACGTGAGGGATTAAAGAACCACCTTGTGGTGGTGACCCGTTGGTACGGAGGCAAGCATTTGGGCGGCGACCGTTTTCGCCATGTGCAAGCTGCCGTCCGCCATTATCTAGATAATGCTTTTTAGGGTATGCGCCCAACTATAGACGCAGGCATCAAAAGCCTGTACCTATCCCGCATGCAACAAGATGATTTGGAAATTTTCCTCGTAACCGTACCGGGCTTAGAGGGTGCACTATTTTCAGAAGCAAAAGAAAATGGCTTCAAAAATCCTGAGCTTGAAAAAGGTGGCGTTACTATTCGTGGTAGCTGGCAGGAGGTGTGGCGCGCGAACTTGGTGATGCGTGGGGCCAGCCATGTGCTGGTGCGGCTTGGTAATTTCCGCGCAGTTCATTTGGCAAAACTGGATAAACACGCACGCAAATTTCCGTGGGCCGACACACTGCGCCCAGATGTACCCGTACGAGTGGAAGTAACCTGCCGAAAGTCCCGAATTTATCACCATAAAGCAGCGGCCGAGCGTTTTGAAAACGCCATCAAGGAAGAGTTTGGCGCTACAATCGACAAAGATTCCGACGTTTGTATCAAAGTACGCATTCTCGACGACAAATGCACGGTCAGCGTGGACACGTCCGGTGAACCACTTCACAAACGCGGCCACAAAGAAGCAGTGAACAAAGCCCCTATGAGGGAAAACATAGCGGCGTTACTGCTGAAAGAATGTGGTTACAAGGGCACAGAACCCATTATGGACCCCATGTGCGGCTCCGGTACCTTTGTGATTGAAGCGGCGGAAATTGCAGCAGGCCTTCTTCCCGGGCGCACCCGCAGTTTTGCTTTCGAAAAACTTGCGACATTTAACACAGAAAAATGGCAAAAACTCAAAACCGTTAGTGAGCCAAAAACACCTTCAACTCAGTTCTTTGGCTTTGACAGAGATGCTGGCGCAGTGAAGATGAGCACTGCAAATGCGGAACGTGCAGGCGTTGAAAGCTTTACAAACTTTGACAAAAACTCCATCAGCAATATTGCTGTTCCTGATGGACTTGCTGGCCTTGTGATCATCAACCCGCCCTACGGTGTACGCATTGGCGAGATAAAGAAGCTAACATCACTTTACCAATCAATCGGTAGAACACTTAGAGCGAATTTTGCGGGTTGGCGGGTTGGCATTGCAACAAACTCAGATCAGCTTGCGAAAGCAACGGGCCTCCGCTTTACAAAAAAAACAACATCATTTTCCCATGGCGGTATTCACGTGAAACTCTACAAAACGACGCCGCTGCCGAAAAACTTATAGCGACTTTGTCGTGAGGCTTATGTGTTTATTGGCTGCAATCTAGCAATAATGAAAAGCTCCGCTACAATTAGGTTAATGACCCAACAAGCCCACGCCGCAGCCATATAAACCATACTAAAATCGAATCCCAAAACCCCTGCAAAAACAGTAAGATACAAACGCAATGTTACCCCAGCAAAGGTAAGGGCGTAAGACCGTATCATCCATATGCGGTGACGATCAAAGCGCCGGGCCTGTGCAGCCCAAAAAACTGACGTAGTGGAATAGAGCCATGCCGCAGCAAGTAACCCAAACCCAACCGCAGCAATTGGGCCAGCTGCGGAGTTGATCGCAAGAGGCAGGGCGCCCACACCTGCTAACATGCATGATACAATATAAATCCATCCGATCACTCGGTGGACATGCGGCCATTTTTTTCGGAGCCCGTCTAGAAATTGGAAACTGCCAACAAGCAAAGCCAGAGGCCCCAAACCAAAGTGTGCGTAAGTGGCGAGAGGATGACGAAAAAGATGATGTTGCCATCCATCTTGCTCCAGCATTCCGTCCACAAAAACCAAACGCCAAGACCATATCGCTACTGAAACAGACAAAAACGCCATTAACGCCCAGAGAGCCCTTTTCATCACACACACCTAACTCGCTAGGGAAAAATAAGGTGGGCCAGCAAAACCACTGCTGGCCCGAAAGCCTTAGAAGCTGTAACCAACGCCCAAACCAAGCGTCGCATCAAACTTCTTGTCGATACCTGGGTTCTCACGCACCTTTTTATCCAGATACGTAGCCCCACCAAATGCAATGAAGGACCAACTGTCCGCAAACCGATATGTGAAAACCATATCGGCAGAGAAATTCACAACGGATTCAGTAAGCGCAAACACTGGTAACACAGACTTATTGTCCTTTATCATTTTATCCTGCTGTTTCTGCGTTACCCCCCACATATGGTTGGACATGTTTTTGTCCTGCCAAATAGCACTTACACTAGGTGTGAAGGACGTTTTCTCTCCTTGAAATGAATAGCCATATGTGGCCTTAACTTCATATCCATTGTGCGTATCAGTAACGTCACGCAGTCCCGTAATATTCAAAAACCCAAATTGTCCTGATACACCAAGCTTAAGGCCAGCATCCGCTGTAACTTTACTACGGCTTGAGCCCGGCAACATCCGAGCGCTGGCTACAACATCAAGCTAAAACTGTACTGGGTCATCAGTGGGTTTTATTAGCCTGTAACCCAGGCCTGGCCCTTCTATATAAAGGCGTTCACCGCGGTAAGCGATATAAGGCACCCCTGTAAAATCTACTTTAGTGTCGCCGCTATCATTTGTCCGCTCCGCCTCGAAGGGCGAGAGATAACCAAGCCCCAAGCCCCCAACTGTCCACTTTGGCGGACCACCTTGAGCCATCACGCTTGAAGAAGCCCCAACGGCTATCAAACATGCTACTGCATAACTAACTTTACTCATTTCGTCTCCTGCCACTACACCTTGTGCAGCCCTTTGGGTACGCACAAACCTAAGGTTTGTCGCTTACCGTGCTGATATCCATTGAAGCAAACCATACAAGTCGTACGTTCTATAGGTACGAATAGATCTTTTTGGTTCACTTACCCAACCAGTCACACCAAAAGAATTTTGGAGTATTGTCGCTGTCGTTACTCGATCAATAAATGCTGGACATTCACTGGGTGCGCTTCTTGTGCCGACAACACGCAGCGGTTTCAAACGCGATTCCGCAAAATTGCCTTTTTTCTACGTGAATTATGCAGCAGCATGGCATTGCTCAATTCACGAAACGTGAATTTGACACCGTGTGACCCTATAATCTGACCATGGAATATGTTTGCTCATGACTAGCGAGGCGTGAATGAAGATAAAACTATCAAACACATATGACTATTGGGGACTATCTGAATCAAAAAACACTGCTAAGAAGATCCAGGTTCTCATGTTTGCTGGTGCAATACTTGGTATACTCGCTCCTTTCGGCACCACTGAAAAAGCTTCGCTCTTGCCTCGTCTGGTATACTGGATGAGCTTGATCGTATTTGCAGGGCTGATTGCCCAACCTATTGAAAGGGTTACATTTCCCTATTTCTTGAAAAAGGGATTTCATGTCTTTGTTGCATATGTAGGTTTTTCAGCGATTTTATCAGGCCCTGTGTTTGCCATCATTATTTTGGGTGAAATAGCTTTCTATGGCGCAGTATCCATTCAACAAGCCTCAAGCTTCCTCCTGAATTTTGAGTATGGCATATGGGGATATCTGCTTTTGTATGGACAAGTGTTTTTCATCACCCTGCTGATTAACGGTTTAACGGGTATTATTTATGGAAAACCTAATGATGTGAACGCAGTAACAACACCTACTTCAAGCGGTAAAAAATTTCTGGCAAGATTACCTAGAGAAATAGGAACCGACCTCGTTTGTTTATCTATGGAAGACCATTATGTCCGCACGCATACTGCACAAGGAGATGCATTAATTTTTATGCGACTTAGTGACGCCTTATTAGAGCTAGAAGACTATCCCGGCTTCCAAATCCACAGGTCATGGTGGGTCGCAGTCAGAGCAATCACACATGTCACAAAGGAAAAGCGCAGATACACTGTTCATCTGAACAATGGCATGACGGCACCGGCCTCGCAGACCTATGTGAAACTCCTTAAGGAAAATGGGTTCATCTAGCGTACATGCAAACGCCGATAACTTGAAACAAATGGAAGCCCCTATAATATAAATTTCAACAAATCGACGGCGAAAGCAAAAGCTTGTGACACCAACAGAGTTTCAACAGTTTTGGACCAGTCGCGACAAAACTGTGTTAAAACGCAAACGTAAAATGATGCTATTAGCCGGGTTGGTGTTTGGCATTCTCACGCCGTATGAGACAGATAATATCCCCAATATATTAGGCCAATTTGCCTATTGGGTTGGGATCATTTTTTTCGCGTCGATTATATCTGGGCCAGTGGGTCGTAACGCCTTCCCCTATCTCCAGGAAAAACAGTTTTCTGGGATCATATTAGCAGCACTCTATTCTGCCGCAGTCGCCCTCCCAATGTTTGCTACAGTTATAACAACGGACATTATAATAGGTCCGCTTTTCATCGAGCCTCAAAGTTATAGTCTTGCGAACCTTAAAAAGTATTTCGCAGAAGTGAAGTACGGCCCCTTCGGATATATTCTTTGGTATGGCCAGGTGTGGGTTGTTGTATTTTTGATCATTGGATCTATCAGTTTACTTGTTGATAAAATGGACAAGTCCCGGAGCGCCGTCTCCCCTGCACCAGCTGGCCAACGTTTTCTGAGTCGCTTGCCTGCAAATTTGGGTAGCGACCTAATCTGCTTAGCCATGGAAGACCATTATGTCCGTGTATACACTGATCTTGGGGACACTCTCATATTGCTGCGGATGGCAGACGCACTAGCAGAACTTGAAGACTATCCGGGGCTGCAAACTCACAGGTCTTGGTGGGTAGCTAGCTCAGCCATAAAAAGGGTCAGCAAAGAAAACAGAAAATACAGCATCCGTTTAACAAATGGGATGAATGCCCCGGTGTCTCAGTCCCATGTTGAAAAACTGAAACAATCTGGCTTTATCTAAGCAGGTCAATTGGCTTATATGACTTTAATACTTCTTGCTGACACCTTACCCGGAAAATAATTCACCCGTGACGATTGACGACTTACAAAATTTTTGGGGCTCTCGCGATCCGAAAGTAATCCTAAAGAGGAAACTTCTACATCTTTTAGTGGGAATTGTGCTTGGCACACTTGGTCCGTACGACAGCTCAAATTTAGAAAGCATTATCTTGCGTTTCGGATATTGGATTGGGCTTGTATTATTTGGTTCCATGATAAGCGGCATTATTGCACGGCGCTTTTTTCCTTGGTTCAAAAAACAATGGGATAGTGTTCAACTAGCCTTTCTGGGGTTTTGTGCCCTAATGTCGGTGCCAATCTTCTTAGCGGTGATCATCATTGACCTGGTCTACATCCGTATAATATTCGAAGAAATCGAGGTGGTCTCTTTGAATAGTGTACTCAAGCACCTTCTTGAAATGCCGCTTGGGTTACTAGGATATCTATTACTATATGGACAAGTTCTGGTGGTATCAGTGATGGCCTTTGGTTCAGTTGTACTCCTTGCGAGCAATCACCGTAAAAAGCCCAAAGAGCCCGTAGAAAAAGTCAGCGGCCTACTTTTCTTAAATAGGTTACCACCAGAAATAGGTACGGACCTTTTGTGCCTGGCGATGGAAGATCATTATGTACGCGCACATACAAAAAAAGGGGACGCCCTGGTTTTGATGCGCATGGCCGATGCTATTGCAGAACTGTCTGATTATGCCGGCACACAAATCCACAGATCATGGTGGGTTTCATATGCAGCTATACAAAAAGTCAGCAAAGAAAAACGGCGTTATTTTGTGCACCTCACAAATGGGCTGAAAGCACCTGTCTCACAAACACATGTAGAAAAACTACGTGATATGAAAATGATCTAAAGCCAATAGCAACTAAAGGCATTGATGACAGATACAGTGGTTTTACTCAAAATAAACCATGCATTGCCGCGATATTGCGCATAAACGACCATTTTCATCAAAGATCCGGCCTGACTGTTGGCAGTACCCCCCTGAAGCTGCGTCCAGGGTGAAATCTAGGTAATACCATTCGGTATCGACATCTTCTGGAGACACCAGAAATTCGAGTGACCATGAAAGAGAACTGGCCCGAACCATATGTGTGTAATGAGACAGCATAATCGGCGGCGGCACATCACCAATGGATATAATCTTGGCTATAGGAAAAGCACTTAGGTCTTCTCGGTGGCGGACCCACATGCCAAAGCTACGGTCTTTCTGACCCGACATAGGAATAGCCCCGCCTGTCCAGTGCATCTCAAAGTTCTTCAGGAAATTTGGCATCAGCGACACATCAGGATCGAGTGCTGGTACACTTTTCCTTGGTTCTGGATTAAAAACCGCGTCTGGTGCCGCAGATAATCCAGGGCGCGCATTGCCGAAAGCCGCAGAAGCATGAGTTAACACATTACCTTCACATTCAATACTAACAGCGGCTTGAGTCACTGATTTCCCTGACCGCAATATTGTGGGTTTTACGTCAACCGTTTCTGGGGGTACCGGCCCGACGAAATTTACCATCAAAGAACGAATAGGTTTGGGCTCAGGCAAATTATTAGACATTGCTGTAGCCGCTGCCGCTGCTACAAGACCACCATATGCCGCGCGCCC
>JBFOLV010000631.1:0-2077 GCA_040830325.1 Kordiimonas sp.
ACTGGTCGAGAAAACTGCCACACAAGCAACCGCACAATATCAGTAACCGTTGCCCCAAGTACCTTGCGAATACCGATTTCCTTCGTGCGCTGCTCCGCTGTAAAAGCCGCCAAGCCAAACAGTCCAAGGCATGCCACCAGAATGGCAAGGACGGAGAAGGCAGCAAACAACATAGCCTGCGCATCTTCGCTTGCATACTGAGCATCCAGCATCTGTGATACGAATTCATGAGTTATAGGTGTAAGCGGCGCTTGTTCTCTCCAAACGGCTTCTACACTGCGAAGCAACCCTGCTTCATCATTTGTCACATAGGAAATTGTTACGGATCTAAAGGAGTTTGACGTCGACCAATAAGCGGTAGGACGAATACCAAACTTTAGAGACCGAAAATAAATATCAGGTATCACACCTATGATAGTTAGGTCATGCGTGCCTGCCTGAAAGACACTTGCTCTAACGGCTTTCCCGATTGCTTCTTCCGGAGAAGTGATACCAAGAGCCCGAACAGCAGATTCGTTAAGTACAATACTGGCTGTACCGATACGGTCTTCATCCTCAGGGATTGCGGTTACTTCATCCGTACCATAGGCGCGATCAAAAGTACGACCAGCAATAGGCTTGATATCATAGGCCTCAAAAAATCCGTAGCCCATTGAATGGTAATTCAGGCCAACGGAGTCACCAGTCGGATTTTCTGACGCGCCATCCAACAAAGTAAACCCGGTATTATTCTGAAAGTCCTGACTTGGAACTTCTGATGAAACCACTGCACTTGTAACGCCCGGTATTTTTTCAAGTTCCTGACGCATGGATTCAATCTGCTCAGGACTATTCAAATTGCCAACACTGGTTACTGCTAGTTTGCGATCATGGCTATATCCCACGTCCATGCTCTTCGCATACATAGTCTGGCCGTAAACAACCGCAGTGCACATCGCGAGACCAATGGAAATCGCAAACTGAAAAACCACCAGCATTGATCTAAGCGACCCTGCTCCACCTGCATCGGATGACTTGTTTGCCTTCAATATGCGCGCAGGCATAAACCCTGAGAGGTATGATGCTGGGTAACTGCCAGAAATGACGCCTACTAAAACGGTGATACCCACCAATGACAATAGCAACTGCATATCATTGAAGACAGAAAAGGCAATGTCTCGGCCAATAACTTCGCTGTACAAAGGCAAAGCTAACTCAACCCCAACCAACGCAAAGAGTAACGCGATAGAAGTAATCGCCACAGCTTCACCCAAGAACTGCAAACCAACTTGCAAACGTGAAGCTCCAAGCACCTTCCTGAGTGCAACTTCGCGCGCCCGTTTAACAGCTCGTGCTGTTGACAAGTTCATAAAATTGATTGATGCAATCACGAGAATGAGAAGCGCAACGCTCGAAAAGGTATATACCATCGTGATGTCACCCATTGGTGTCATGTCAGGTATATTCCCTGCATCTTTTCGCGCATGCAGGTGCAAATCCAACAGTGGCATAACATTGGGTTTGATCATATCAGTAGGCTTACCGCCGTCACTGAAACGCTCAACAAAAATACTTTCCGTATCAAGCCAGTGGTTATACCGCGCCAGCAAATCAGCGGCTGTTGATCCCTCATGTAGCTTGAAATACGTGTAAACATTCACACTAGTCCAAGTATTGAGAATATTCGGCGCGAAATCAAACATTGATGGGTCCATCAACACGAGCATATCGATGGCCATATGAGAGTTTTCAGGCAAGTCCTTCAATACCCCCGAAACTTGTACATCCATAGGCTCCGTAGGCATGCAGCAAACTGTGAGTGTTTCGCCGACAACATCCGTACGACCAAAATACTTGATAGCCATTTCTTCAGTTAGCAATAGATCAAGCGGTTTGGTGAAACTGCTATTTGCACTTCCTTCAACAAATGGGAGGTCAAAAACCCCAAAGAAACTTGGGTCCGCAAACGTGATCTGTTCAGAAAAAGCATTATTGTCTTGAATGATTGTTTGCCCGGTTTGGAAAAGACGAACACCTTCTTCTACGTCTTGGCTTGCATATGATCTCAGGGCCTCCATAAGCCGGCCTGCAGATCGTA